>CAYZQU010000001.1:0-50185 GCA_964480645.1 uncultured Ruminococcus sp.
AAAAGCTCCGTTTCACTTCGCTTTCGCGGCGGCATTTCGGATTTGCACCTCACCCCGTGAGGTTAATTTGGAATTCTAACTGTTCTTTTTGTACATCGCATACAGTCCCTTTAATATAAGGTATTCGTCGAGGATAAATTCCGTGCCGCAGAGCGGCTTTATCGCGCTTGAGAATCCTCCCGTGGCGATAACCGTGCACTTTTCGCCGATTTCGCGCTCGAAATGCTCCACGAACCCGTCCAGCATAAACGCCGCGCCGTACAGAAGCCCCGAACGCATACACTCAATGGTGTTCGTTCCGATAACACGCTTTATCGGCTCATCTGTGACAGAGATAAGTGGAAGCGCGGCTGTTTTCGCGGCAAGCGCTTCTGCGGAGATTTTCACTCCCGGAGCAATGATTCCGCCGATAAACGCGCTTGATTTATCCACTGCGAGGACTTTGGTAGCCGTGCCTAAATCAATAACGATCGCGGGGAGGTGGTAATTTTCCTTTGCGCCCACCGCTACGGCAACCAGATCCGCGCCAACCGAGGCGGGTTCTTCAATCTTGATGTTAAGACCCGTTTTCAGCCCCGGACCTACTGTCATTACGCGGCAGCCGCATATTTTCTCCACTGCGGATTTCAATTGTCCGGTCACGGGCATAACCACTGATGCCAAAATTGCCCCGGAAATATCGTTAGTCGAAATGTTGTACAAACGCAGAATATCCGCGAGGGTGATTGCATATTCGTCCGCCATACGGAAACGGTCGGTGGCGATTCTCGACTCGAAAATCAACTCGCCGCCGTCATTGAACCCTCCGAATTGGGTGTTGGTATTTCCAACGTCTATCGTAAGTATCATAAAGGTAACTCCTTTGTTTGAAATAATTGAAGATTCTTGTCATTCGCGCGAACCTTGAAAAGAATTCTTTTGGTTTTGGTGTTATACAGAATAATCCATTTGCCACTTATTTTCGCGGAAAAAACATCTCGTGTGAAATTTTTAAGCGGCTGTATCCCGGTTTTGGTTACAAACGCACTGTTTGTAAGGGTTAACAGCAAAATCCATACGGACATTGCCGCATACAGCAGTCCGATTGCTCCTGCTCCGCTGTCCTTGTGCATTGACGCTGGGATAAGCTCTCCCGCGCTCACACATACGCCGAGTATAAGCATAATTATCCCGAAGAGGAAGAAATCCGTTTCGTGAGGGGGAATAAAGCGCACAATTCCCGAGTGTTTCGCCTTGACAAGGGCAACAACCGCTCGGACAATGATGAATATTATCGCTCCGATGAACAGGCATAATATTACAATTGTTTCCAAGTTCATTATAATCACCCCTCATTATTATAACACAAATCTCCATAAAAATCAACCCATTGCCATGTAATATTTCGGATGAATATTACAAATAGTATATTTAAGCGCAAAAATTATGAATAATTTGCAAAAACCCCTTGACAAGTTGTGATTTATGAGGTATAATAATTGAGTATGAGTATATGTTGCAGGGTAGTTATACCCCAATACAAAAAACCGAATCAATGTTCGGGGTACAGGCAAATCCGAAATGCCGCCGTGAAAACGCAATACGGTGCGAATAATTTCAATGCGGCGTTCGGGAGAGCAGGGCAAATCCGAAATGCGCCTTTGACCACGCGCCGTAGGCGCGTGGTCAAAGGCAGGCAAGCGCAAACGAACGGAGCGCAGCGAAGTGAGGCTTGCGCGGTTTCGGATTTGCAAATTAAAATAAGGAGGACTGACAATGAAAAGAACTTACCAGCCCAAGAAGCTCCAGAGAAAGCATGAGCACGGCTTTATGAAGAGAATGGCTACCAAGAACGGCAGAAAGGTTCTCGCACGCCGCCGCGCAAAGGGCAGAAAAAGACTTTCTCACTGATTCGTATGCGTGAGTATAAAAAACGCTATGTCGTAATCAAGAGCAACCGCGATTTCGGCTTTATGTTCAAAAAGGGCGAATCCATAGTGTGCAAGGGCTTTGTGTGCTACATAAAGCCTCGCCGAGGGGGAAAAAACCGTTTGGGGATCGTCACGGGCAAAAAGATTGGAAACGCGGTAAAACGCAATCGGGCAAGGCGGATAATCAGAGAAGCATTCCGCCTTTTAGACCCGGTTTTTAAGGAAAAAACCGACCGCCGTTTTGATTTCGTGTTTGTGGCGCGTGTCGTAACTCCGATGATGAAAACTCAGCAGGTTTTAAGCCTTATGAAAAGGAATATACTTCCAAAATTGCAATGAAATACATTTTAATGGGATTAATAAAGCTGTACAAGCTGACATTATCAAAGATTCTACCGCCGTGCTGCCGCTTTACTCCAACCTGTTCCGAATACGGCTTTGAGGCTGTTCGGCGTTTTGGAGCGGTCAGGGGCGGTTATTTGACATTATGGCGGATTTTGCGGTGTAATCCGTTTTGTAATTGCGGATATGATCCCGTACCCGAAAAGTTTACATTCCGTCCTGAGAAATACACCGTGTCCGCGAAAATACCTGCAGATTTCAGTTCGTGGGAGGAATTGGAGGACGATATGCAATAGTTTACAGGAACCTGTAAACACACAGGCAAATCGAGAAATCGAGCAAGAACGAAAATGAGCGATAGCGAATTGAGTTCTTGTTCGGATAGCGAGCGTCAGCGAGCGGTTCTTGATTTGCAAATTAAAATCGCGCAGGCAAATTCGGCACACGAGTGTGACTGAAGCGAGCTTGTGAGCGAAGTCGCACTCAGTGAGCGCAAACGCGCGTCAGCGCGGATTGCGCGGTGACGAATTTGCAAATTAAAATAAGGAGTTTGATTTTTATTCAGTTTTTGTATTCTATTCCCGGTTATCCACTGGGATTTATCTTGTATTTTATATACAATTTTATCTGCTCAAATGTCGGTATTGCGATAATTATCTTCACGTTTATCGTGAAGCTCGCAATGTTGCCGATTTATATCAAGCAGCAAAAAAGCACGGCAAAGTCTGCGGTTTTCCAACCGATGGTTCAGGAAATTCAACGGAAATACAAAAATAACCAGCAAAAACAGCAGGAGGAGCTGATGAAGCTCCAACAGCAGGGATTCAAGCCGATGTCCGGCTGTGGACCGATGTTGTTGTCGTTTTTGATTCTGTTCGGTGTCATTGACGTTGTGTATAAGCCGCTTACACATATTGTCCATATGAACAGCGAAAGCATAACTCAAATGGTGGAAGAATCCTATGATGTGGAACTTACCTCAGTGATAGTCGAGGAAGTTTCGAAAAAGGACGTTCCCGAAGCCGAGATGACAAAGCACGAAAATATTCTTAATGACGCGAAGAATATTCTGAACTATTATAACGAACACTGTCTTAAAGAGGGCGATGAAAAGCTCGATATAACTGTGTTTGAAACGATGAACCTTAAAAGCGTCAAAGTCGTAAAGCAAACCATAAAATCCGCGATAACCAACGAGTATCTCAATGACACCTCCGACAATAAAAAGTCGAAAACCATCGGCGATACCGATTTGTACAGAATCACCGAAGCTGAGGAGTCGGAAATGCTCGAAATGTCCGATGAGGAGAAAGCGGCTTACCGCGCTGAACACAGCTTCTCAAGCGACTTTACAAATGCCGTAAGTAACGCGGGTGTGCATTTCGGATATTACAGCGGCGGAGAAAACGGTGCAAGCTTTGCTTCCACAAGTAATATGCAGCGTGAGTTGTATGTGTTGGAGCGCTTTGGCACTACTACCGATAAATACGCGTGCAAGGACGGTTACAGCGAGTCGGTAATTTCTGCGGAACGCAAAACAGAGCTTACAGAGCTGTATGAAAATCTGAACTTTATGGGGATTCCGCTTGGTCAAGTTCCTAAGGACCACATGGGCTTCCCGATGATTCTTGTGCCGATTATTTCGTTTATCCTTGCGCTTGCACAGACATTCCTCAGCCAGTGGACAATGAAGAAATCCAATCCGGATATGCCGGCTATGGCAGGGCCGATGAAGATTACAATGTACATTATGCCGTTGTTCTCTTTGTTTATTGCGTTTACTGTTCCTGCCGGCGCGGGCTTCTACTGGGCAATAAGTTACGCTTTCGGAATCCTTCAGACACTGTTGCTTAATAAACTGTACAATCCCGCGAAACTTCGTGAGCAGGCTCTCGCTGAGTATAATGAAATGGTCAAGAAAACAGCTAAATCCAAAAAGAAGACTATCGAAGCGGAAGCTGTCAAGGTCGTAGACGCCGACGGCAATGAAGAAACCGTTTCACAAAAGGAATTAAATCGCCGCAGGCTCGCCGAGGCGCGCAAGGCTCAGGCAGAAAAATACGGCGAGGAGTATCACGAGGATTGAGGATAATCCCATCACGTTTATACTTATGAAAACGGCATGTAACCTCGCCGTTGGAAAGGGGAAACTATGGAAAAGGAATTCAAGGCAAAAACCGTTGATGAAGCTAAAGCACTCGCCGCCGCCGATTTTGGTGTAAGTACTGATGATATTGACTTTGAAATTCTTGAGCAACCTAAAAAAGGACTTTTTGGCGGGCTTAAGGGCGAGGCGAGGGTTAAGGCGATTTACAACCAATCTTTGGAATCTGCGGGAGATTCGGATTCTGACGCACAAACCACCACCTCTGTGGCTTCCGATGATTACGCGGATTACGACGTCAATGAAGAACCCGTTGGAGAAATCCCCGAGGACTTTGATGTAAACGAAAGCGTCAAGGTAAAAACCGCAATAGAGTTTTTGACTAAGGTGATTCGGGGTTTGGGTGTGGAGAATTTCACAATTACTCCAAAAATCTCCGAAAAGGGAAAAAACAATATTATTCTCGACATATCCGGAGAGAAGCTTGGCGCTGTCATAGGTAAGCGTGGTGAAACGCTCGATAGTTTGCAGTATCTCGCGATTTTAGCTTCCGCGCGTAAGTCCGAGGAGAGCTTCTGCCGAATCTCTCTTGACTGTAACAGTTACAGAAGCAAACGCCGCGAAACGCTCGAGAACCTTGCGAAAAAGACCAGCGCTAAGGTAATCAAACAAGGCAGAAAGATTTCCCTCGACCCTATGAATCCGTATGAGCGTAGAATAATCCATAGCTGTGTTGCCGAGATTGAGGGAGTTACCAGTCGTTCTAGCGGCACTGAGCCGTACAGACGCGTGGTAATTTACGCCGACAAGCCTAAGTATGACAATCGCCGTCGTGGCGGGAATCGTGATTCACGCAGAGGAAATCGTGACGGAGCGTCCACGCGTAATTACCGCAGCTCCGGCGGGTTTTCCACCAGCTTTGAGCGCGAGTATAAGCGCAGTCAGTATCAGCCCGATGAGAACGCCAACGCGGGTGATTTTTCCGATGAAACGGTTGAAGCTGAAAGGAACGCAACGCTTTACGGGAAAATTGATATATAGGTGATATAAATATCAAAACGCTCTCTTAATCAGGGAGCGTTTCAGTTTGTATAAAAAGTAGAAAATAGTTTATAACCGTACAGAAAAAGTAAAAATTTCAATTATTTTGTAATGGGAATTGGGATTCTTAAGGGGCATTGCCTCCTGTTTGGACAACACTTGCCGCGCCATAGGCGCGGAGCGTTGTTGCCAAACGGCGCATTTTTTGCGCTGTGCGCAAAAACATGCGCTTTGGCGGGGGTGTGGGGGCAGAGCCCCCACATTAAAACGCTCCCTTTTCGGGGAGCGTTTTTTACATCTCTGCGAGAATCTGTTCCTTTGAGTGTAGCCCGATTAGCCGTGCTGAAACCTTTCCGTCCTTGATAATCACCAATGTGGGGATATTTTCCACCTCAAACATTGAGGACAGCTCCGGCTGATTGTCGGTATCCACCTTTCCGACCACAATATCCGCGTGTTCAGCAGCGATTTCGTCCACTATCGGCGACTGCTGACGACACGGCGGACACCAAGTTGCCCAGAAGTCCAACAGAATCGGTTTCTCACTGCCAAGCACAGTCGTCTTAAAGTTCTCACGGGTAATATCCAAAACTGACATAATAATCTCCTTTACATAATTGTTATTACTTACTATTATATCACTTTTGGGATAAAATATTAAGGAAATTTACACTTAATCAACCGATTGAACAAATTCGATAAACTCCTCAATGGGTTCGCCGTCGGCGGTGATTTCCGACCTTTGTTTTAGGCTTTTAACCAAAACAGTACTATCGTTTAAGGGATATACGCAATTGTCTTTAACTTCATATCGTCCCTGAGGTCCGCTTAGAATGGTGTAAGTTCCGTCTTGATTTTTGCGCGCGAAAATCAGAAATTCATCACCTATCTGCATAAGCGGGTCATCGCCGAGTTCGTAAATCACCTTTTGCTCCTCATCAATGCCGCCTGTCATATAAATCGTGATTTCCTTTTCATCGTTGCCGCGAATCAATTGCTTTACATCGGCGATATAGTTTGTAAAATGTATGCCGCTGTCCGGCTTGCTTTCTGTACCCGTGATTTTTACTATCGCGACAATATCGCTGGTTTTTGCCATTTCCTCAATACTTGCATAGCCGTAAGACCAGCTTGCAAACATTGTAACTTTTTGGTATTGTTCTGAATCGGTTTTGCTTGAACATCCCGTCATAAGCAGTGATAGTCCTATAAAGCTTGCGATTACTGTTGAAGTTATTTTTTTCATAATATTTCCACCTTTCAATAGATTAATAGATTGCGTTTACACCGTTTACATCGTCTGCTTGCGGAGTCGTGAGTTTGTATGTTTCATAGCGGCTTCCCATACCGTATGTATTTTCGTTCATAATTGTTTTGGTATAGCCGTTTTCGTCAAGTCCGAAGACATGTCCGATTTCGTGAACAGCCACCGACTTAAGAGCGTTGCTGTCATTCCAAGCAGGTTTAGCTGTATTAAGCGTAAGCGTAAGCCGATCGTAATAGACACCGGTTGCAGATCCCGTTGTAATCCCATCCCAATCCACGCCGGGTTTGTTGACTGCGCTGACATATACATCGTGACCCGTGTTCGGATTATTGCCGTAATGGTCGATTGTTATTTCAGTGGTCTTTGCTTTCCAGGCTAAGGCGGCGGTGTTGATAACAGACATCGCTTTTGAATCTAACCAACTATCATAGTAATAGTAAATCTTTGAATTTTTTTGCTTATACCCTGTTAATTGGTAAGCTCCCGCTGATGTGGAAATTCCGACAGCCATTGATAAAGCCACGATTGCCGAAATTGCCCGTTTCAAAGGCTTTTTCATAAAATATCTTCCCTTCGTTTTATAATATAAGCACAAAATATGCTCAATTATATTATAACATTATTGGATTAATTTGTCAATAAAGTATACTTACTTTTTTATAAATTGCGGAATTTTTTGTCAAAAGTTTTATTTTTCTTCCGCACCCTCAAGGAAGTAGCTTGCTTCCATGTCGGCGACGGAAAGCGCGAACGCTAGCGGGAACATTTCCAGTGCCTTACCGATGGTGTTCTTATCTTCTATTCCAGAGAATCCCATGTGCCAGCGGATTGCCATAGCTTCCTCGCGCGAAAGGCGCATAAATCCGCTTACCATATAGACGCTTTTTTCACCGTGACCGTATGGGAGCTTATCGTCAATAGTATAAAACGGAATTTTCTCCCACTGACCGGTTTTATCGTTTTTGGAATTACGCATCTGAACGGTGTAGAAATTCACTTTGCATACATCGTGAAGCAGCGCCGTAATTGCTGTAGTTTCAGCGGTCGGATTAAGTTTGTAACGCTCCTTAACTCGCGGACGAGCAAGGAAATCCACAAGGCATTCGTAAACGTTAAGTGAATGCTGTAGCAGACCGCCCTCATAAGCTCCGTGAAAGCGGGTTGAAGCGGGCGCGGTAAAAAAGTCGCTTTTTTCGAGGAACTCCAACAGCTTATCCGCACCCTCACGCTTGATATTCTCGGTATAGATTTGAATGAATTGTTCCTTTGGGGTCATTCAGATACCTCCTTATGTAAAGTGAAAATAAAAAGCCGCAGCGTCTGCTGTGGCTTTTTAATTTGTGAATTAGTCCGAAACATACGGAATAAGCGCAAGCTGTCTTGCAAGCTTGATAGCCGAAGTAAGCTCTCTTTGGTGATAAGCGCAGCAACCGGTAACTCTGCGGGGAAGAATCTTGGAGCGCTCGGTCATAAACTTTTTGAGCTTTGCGATATCCTTGTAGTCGATAAACTCAGTTCTGTCAGCGCAGAATTGGCAAACCTTTTTGCGCGGACGCTTAACAGGATGAGCGGCACGTTCATTCTTTTCAGCCATAATACATTTCCTCCTATATTAATTGAGAATTGATTGTCAGAACGGATAGTCGTCCTTGTCGGCGGCGGCGAAATCGGGCGCGGGAGCTGCCGGTGCGGATTCCGCGGGAGCGGAATTGTATCCTCCGGAAGCCGAGCCTCCACCATATCCGGGAGGCGGTTCGGTAAGCGGCGGCGCAGCGTTATATCCGCCTCCACCCTGACCGTTGGATTTCTCGCCGGTAAAGAACACATTTTCCACCTGTATTTCATACCATGTGGCGGGGTTTCCGTTTTTATCGGTATACTGTCGGGTTTGCATTTCGCCCTCTATCATAATCATACGACCCTTTGAGAAGAAGCGACTGACAAACTCAGCTTTTTCGCGCCATGCTACAACATTGAAAAAGTCCGATTTTCTATCTTCGCCTTTTCTCTGGAAGTTTCTGTCAACCGCAATTCGGAACGAACAAGTCGTAATACCGTTGGGAGTTGTTTTAAGCTCCGGATCGTTGACAAGTCTGCCCATCATAAAAACCTTATTCACTAAAACACCTCCGATTCAAATCCGTCCTATTCCGTGTGGAATCACTTCGCCAGTACGACCGCCGAACGCAGAACGCCATCGGTAATGTTGATGATACGCTCCAGCTCTGCGGGGAAGTCGGGCTTGGACTCGAACTTATAGAGAACATAATAGCCCTCGCCCTCGTAGTTGATTTCGTAAGCAAGCTTCTTCTTGCCCCACTCCTCAACACTATCGAGAGTTGCGTTCGACTTGATAAGCTCGGTGAACTTAGCTGTCAGTGCCTTGATCTGCTCCTCGTCCTTTTTGAGGGAGAAAACGATGACTGCCTCATACTTTTCGCTTAACTTTGCCATTTTATAGCACCTCCTTATGGATATATATCCCACAATTTTTCGTGCGGGAAAGGATTTGTCCGGCATTTGCCGATACTTATATATTATAACAGATTTTTCCGTAGTTGTCAAGGGGTTTTACGAAAAAAATTCTCCCCGCCGGAAAGGGGCGGGGAGAAGTCTATTCAGTTAAAACACGACTTATTCGGCGATAACAAAGTCGCCTGCCCAAGTATGGAGTGTATTTGAATCAGGATAAAATAGGAATCCTTGACCGGTTGCTATTGCTTCTCCGTTTTCATTGGTTTCCCATCTTATAAGAACGTTTATCTTTTCGGTATTGCCAAATCTAAACGTTTTATATTCATAATCACCGCCCCAGTCCTCGATATCCGAGTCAACTTGACTTTTAAGTATTTCGGGGTTACCAGCCATAGACGGGTCGGTGATTCTTAAAGTAACATCTTCAAATGCCGCTCTCAAGTCATCGCTTTGGAATTTGATGTTTCCGCCGTTAACAACGATGTACAAATCATCATTTTCGGAATTTCCGTCAATGTAATAGTTTCCACTCGGGATTGTAGCGGGCGGAGCGGGTTTATCTGCAGACGCTTCCTTTGGTCTGGACGCGATAACACATACTACCGCGATGACAGCAGCAATCAGTACCGCCGCGCAAGGAATGATTTTTTTCATAGTTTTTGTCATAATAAACCACCTTTCTAAGCATAAGGACAAGATTAATTCTTTTCGTATGTTGGTCCTTTATCAATCAATGTTACCGAGATGACCTTTTTGAACCATACAATTTTGACATCAACATCTCCTGCAATTGTAACGCCATTTATCCAACTGGTGCCGATAATATCTCCATTTTCATTAGCCTTGCGTACCTTGGGGAAATTTGCTGAAAAACTAGTTGAATCTATGGCTACAGAATCTCCGGAGCCATTAAAGTTAATCCCGCGCTGACTATCATAAACACCTATTGCTGTAATAGGATAGGTCGGGTTAGTGCTGCTAATTGTGAAAAATGATTCACTATTAGATGTGTTATAGTATGTACCGATATATGTTGAGTTTACGACATCGTTGGTAGCCGCGAATGATGTAACTGCTGTGAATGTCATAACAAATAACACCGCGCAGATAACGGGATACAAAACCTTGCTTTTTAACTTCATATATTTCACCTCCTCTCTTTACTGTATTATATCATATACAACACTATAAATCAACTTGTTTTTGTAAAAAATAATGTGAATTACCAAAATTTCGGCGATATGCACAATTTACAGAGATGTATTATGTTAAATCGTACAGTAAGTATACTTTCGGTTTTAGTACAAAAAAATCCCCCGCGTTCATACGTGGGGGATTCTTTATTGCGTGTGTTTGGCTGTTATTGAGGTGTGATCTTCCAAATCTCGCTTGCGTAATCGGCAATGGTGCGGTCGGAGCTGAACTTGCCCGCCGCGCACAAATTCAGCCAGCTCTTTTTGATGAATTCTGCATGGTTGAATTTGAAGTCGCTGTTTGCTTTCAATTTCGCCTGAACATAATTCTCCAAATCGCCGAGAATGTAATAATGGTCGGGTTTGTGCCATGAAGCACCATCCAGAAGCGAGTAGTACAGCTCACGGAATATTCCCGAACCGCCGTCGTTGAACGTGCCGTCAATCAGCGTGTTGAGAACGCGTGCAACACGGGTGTTTTCGGAGTAGATTTTACGCGGGTCGTAATTCGGCATAATTTGCGAGAGGTCCTCAACGCGCGCGCCGAAGATGTAGTTGTTCTCCTCGCCCGCCTCCTCGCATATCTCGACGTTTGCACCGTCGTAAGTGCCGAGAGTCATTGTTCCGTTAAGCATAAACTTCATATTGCCCGTACCCGAAGCCTCGGTGCCCGCAGTGGAAATCTGCTCGGACAGATCTGCCGCGATAACCAGCTTCTCCGCGTAGGATACATTGTAGTTCTGCACGAACACAACCTTAAGCAGACCGTTGATGGATGGGTCGTTGTTCACAAGATTGCCTATTTCGTTGATATACTTGATAATGCCCTTTGCGCGCGCATATCCGGGTGCGGACTTTGCTCCGAAAATGAATGTTATGGGCGCGAGATTGTCCCTTGCGATACTTCCGTCCTTGATTCCGAAGTAGATATACAGAATCGAGAACGCGTTCAGAAGCTGACGCTTATACTCGTGCAGACGCTTTATCTGAATGTCAAACATTGAGTCGGGATTAAGCTCCACGCCCTCGTGTTCCTTGATATACTTTGCGAGAGCGGCTTTGTTGGTGTGCTTGATTCCGCTGAACCGCGCCAATACCGATTTGTCGTCCGCATAGCGGCGCAACTCGGCGATTTTGGACAAGTCCGTAATCCAGCTTTCACTATTCAACAGTTCACTGATGAGCTTCGCAAGCTGCGGATTGGCAAGCGCCAGCCAACGTCTTGGCGTAATTCCGTTGGTCTTGTTCTGGAATCTCTCCGGGAACAGCTCATACCAGTTGTGAAGAGCGGTATTTTTTAGAATCTCGGTATGGATTTTCGCAACTCCGTTTACATATTGCGAACAATAAATCGCGATTCGCGCCATATGCACCATATTATCGCGCACGGGCATCATACTTTCGATTTTCTCGCGCGGAATATTGCGGCGGTACATATCCGAGATAAACGTCTCGTTGATACGCAGAATAAACGCGTAAACATCGGGCAGAAGTTCCGCGACAATGTCGCTTCCCCATTTTTCAAGCGCTTCCGCCATAATTGTGTGGTTCGTGTAGTTAAACGTCTTTTTGACAATCTCAAACGCCTGTTCAAACGGCATTCCGTACTTGTGTACAAAAATCCTGATAAGCTCCGGGATAGAGATTACCGGGTGAGTGTCGTTAAGCTGAATCGTGTTGTATTCCGCGAAAGTGCTTAAATCGCGTCCCGCGGCGAGGTGTTTTTTCACCAGATCCGCCATGGAAGCCGCGCTGAAGAAGTATTCCTGTTTCAGGCGCAGAATCTTGCCCTCTCGTGAATCATCGTTCGGGTACAATGTTCTGGAGATATTTTCCGCCTGAATCTGACCGGTAGTCGCCGCGAAATAGTCCCCGCGGTTAAACGCGTCAAAATCAAACGCGCATACGGGTTCCGCCTGCCACAGACGAAGCGTTCCCGCAAAGTCGTTCTTATATCCGAAAATCGGCATATCATACGGAACGGCTTTTACATCGCCCGTGGTAAAGTGAACAACAACCTCGTCATCGTCTACGCGTCTGCTCCACGGGTCGCCATATTTTGTCCAGTCGTCCGCGTATTCGCGTTGAAAACCGTTCTCGATAACCTGCTTGAACAGTCCGTACTTGTAGCGGATTCCATAACCCGTAAGCGGTAGCTTCATTGTCGCGGCACTGTCCAAAAAGCACGCCGCAAGACGTCCGAGACCGCCGTTTCCGAGAGCCGCGTCTTCGATTTCCTCCAAATCCGACAGTGAGCCACCCGCGCTTTGGAGCAATTCTTCCGCGTAATCCGCAAGTCCCAGACACAGGATATTGTTATAAATCGCGCGTCCCATAAGGAATTCCATTGACAGGTACGCCGCTCCTCTGCCCTGCGGCGCGGAGCAGTTCATCATAGGAACAGCCTGCTTCATTATAGCACGGGAGAGTGCGTCGTGAAGCTGCGCGGGAGTCCGCTTTTTACCCTCAACGTGGCTTTCACGCAGAAGGTCCTCAAAATCGTTCTTCAGTAAAGTTTCGTCAATCATATTTTTCTCCTTATCTTAAAAGCAAATCCAAAACCGTGCAGATGAGCGATGCTCATCTGCACTCGCCTGAGCGTTGCAGAATGACCGCTTGCGGTCATTCACACACCGCTGCGCGTTGTGCCGTGACGCTCGCGTTTTGGATTTGCACCAATCTCTATAACCTTGATTGGGGTTGTATTGAGAGCCTGTTTTCACAATGTTTCCTATACGCTTTTAACTGTACACACTCATATTGTACCACATTTTTCCGACAAAATCAAGGGCAGAGTTGAAAATATGACAGTTTTTAACTGAAATGATTAATTTTTGGTGAAATTGCACATAAGCAGGGATGAAAATTCTACATTCTAATTCCCATAAAATGTCAAAATATTCAAAAAAGTTTCAAAAGAATACTTGAAAAACAAAATTGGTTATGTTATAATTAAAGTGAACATACAGTGGGTTAGGGTGAGTTGCGCCCAAAAATAAACCGATACCGCCGTACCGAATGACGGACAATTCGAGTGCGGTCAGTGTCGATTTTGATAAAATCCGCTGAAATAAACGGCAAATTCGCGTTGCCGTGGAACGGAGGTTTTCAGGTGAATAAATTCTCTTATGTTGCCACCGACCCCAACGGTAGGACGATCCGAGGCTCGGAAATGGCGGAGGACTACAAAGACCTGCAAGTAAAACTGAGAGAGCAAAAACTGTACATCACCAGTTATCGCGATTTAGGTCAGGGCGGAAACGATGTGAAGTACAAGTTTAAGATCAAGGAGGTTTCGTTCATCGCGCGCCAGCTGGCGTCAATGTCTTCCGCGGGCTTGTCTCTTGTAAGAGCATTGTACATACTTCAGGAACAGCAGGAAAACAAGAAGGCGAAGGCGGTTCTGCTGGACATTTACGAAGAAGTACAAAAAGGTAAAGCGTTTTCGGACGTTCTCAGATCTAAGCCGGGCGTTTTCCCGGATATGTTTGTAAGTATGGTTGCCGCAGGTGAGGCTTCGGGTACGTTGGACGATATGTTCAACCGATTGTCCGACCACTTTGCAAACAGCAACAAGACCGCAAACAAGGTTAAATCGGCGATGGTTTACCCGATTATCCTGTTTGTACTGCTGATTGCGGTTATTATACTGCTGTTCGTGGCGGTTATGCCGTCGTTTGCGGGAATGATGAAAGAGGAGGATATGTCGGGGCTTTCAAAGGCTCTGCTCGCCTTTTCGGATTCACTGATTAATCAGTGGTACGTTTACATCATCGTAATTGTCGCGGTTGTCATTGGCATTATGATTCTTATGAGAACACCTCAGACGCGAATGAAAATAGACGAATACATACTGAAAATCCCGAAAGTCGGTAAGCTGGTTGCTACCGTGTATACCGGTACGTTTGCGAGAAATATGTCCAACCTTTACGGAGCGGGCTTGCAGATGATCGAATGTATTGAAAAATCCATTTCGACCGTCAACAATATGTATGTAAGGAAACGTTTCGAGGAAGTTGTGGATTCGATTAAGCTCGGTGAGAGTATGTCGATTTCCATAGAAAAAACAGGGATTTTTGAGGGAATGTTCACCTCGATTATCTATGTCGGCGAAGAATCCGGTACGCTGGATACTATCCTCCGCAAGGCGGCGGAATATTATGAGGAAGAAGCGGACAGCGCGATTAGCAGACTGGTTGGTATGATGGAGCCGTTGATGATTATTATCATGGGTGTAGCTATCGGTTTGTTCCTTGCGGGTATGTTCCCGTTGCTGTACGGCGGAATGACAAACATTACATAATAACCCGCGTATTCCAAGATTATCCGATAAGAACTTCACTCTCCGCAGGTTACAAAATTATACGGAGAGCAAAACAAACCGAGCAGACGCGGCTTGGCACAGAAAATCCTCCGTTTGCGGTTTGAAAATAAAAACTATGAGGTGAATTTATGCTTTCTATTGATATTACCGACAGACAAATAAAGCTTGTCAGAGGCGTACACAGTGGTAACAAAATCAAGATTCAGGATGCCGATATGCGCGAGCTTACACTGGGTATGGTCACTAACGGGTTCATCAGCGATGTTCCGATGGTGGCTTCAGAGCTGAATGACATTATCAAGTCCAGAGACATCAAGGAGAAGGAGGCTGTCGTTTCGATTACTTCAAGTAACATCGTTTACAAGGAGTTAACCATCGCGAAGCCCAAGAATATGAAGAACACCGCGATTATTGAGGCTATGATTCAGTCGGAAATGAACGTTTCAACCGATTACAACATATCCTTTAGTATAGCGGGAGAAACCGAGGACAGCGAACATAACAAGATGCTTAAGGTTATGGCGGCGGCTTGTCCTCAAAGACTGGTTGACGGTTACATAAGACTTTTCCAGCATATCGGGCTTACGCTCAGGGCTGTGAACATCTCAAACAACTCTATTACACGGCTTATTACGAATACCCCGAAGCTCTCCGACAGAATGCCGATCCTGCTTATCCAGATTGACAAGAGCTTTTTGAATATGAACCTATATGAGGACAATCGGCTGTCGTTCTCGCGATATTCCAACATCGACCCCGCAGACTACGATGATGCTCCCGATTATGTTACTCACGCGGTTTATGACAACCTGTTCCGTATGATTCAGTTCATTCGCAGCAGAAAGAACACGCGCGGACTTCAGGAGATTCTGTTCTATGGCGAAATCGACAGCTTTATGGAGATTTCAAACGCCATAGCGCAGTTCAATATTTCGTCAAATATGCTCTCCATGCCGAGCAATATTCAGGCATCGGTGCAGTTTGACTTCTCGAAATTTGCGAACGCCATCGGCGCGCTGTATCAGCGTAATAAGGAAACCGACCACATCAATCTGTTGGAGGCAACGTCGGCGAAGGCGTCTAAAGGCTCGGATAAATTCCTGCTGGGCTTGGTGGGAGTTATGGCGGCTTCAGCAGCGGTTGTCGGCGGAGCGATAGGCGTTGTAAGCATAATTGATAACAGTTATACAAACACCACGAAAAAGCTTGAAGCTGACATTACAGCACTTGAGCCGACTTTGGCAATCGTTGACGCCCGCACCACAATGCTTGAGGGCTTCAACCAATATAACAATACGATTCAATCGGTTAAGAACCTCTTTAACTATACTCCGAAGATTACGGGTCAGGTGTTTGATAAATTGCGTGAGCCGCTTGCGGAGAATAGCGGACTTTTGGAAGAAAATCAGCAGCTTGATATAGAGTCTGTGACTATTGATGGCAATGATGTCACAGTGGCTTATAAGGGCAGCTCGGTCGGTGACCCCTCGCCTATTCCGGCGAAGCTTACCGAATATATGGCGACTAAAGTATTAAATAAATACAACGACCCATATTTCGAGAATATAATATACGAAGGCTTTACTAAGGAGAATGTGAACGATTGGGGCGTATACGCAACGCTTACCTCGGACAACAAAATTTATGACACGGTGTTCTCGTTCAACATAGTAATGACTCTGCCTATGGGCAACGATGAGGAACACGCGGATATCAACCTGGAAGATGCTGCAGATAATGTTGTAATAGATGACAATAATTCGGAGGTGACCGGCTAATGAAATTAAGTAAGCAGGAACGAATCGGACTTATGATTATTATTGCGGTGGTTATTCTGGCTTTGGGTGGTTTTTTGATGGTAAAGCCCAAGATCGAGGAATCGATCCGCAATAAGGAAACAATGGAAACCAAACAGAAGGAGTTTGACGAGAAGAAAGCCAAGGCTGATACCAAAGACTCGCTTAGACAGCAGATTATGGACGCTTATGAAGAAGGCGCGCATACGGCGGATATGTTCTTCTCGGAGATGGACGGGTATGAGGTTGACGATATGTTCAGAGAATTTCTTGAAAACAGAACGTACACCAAGCCCGGCGACACCAAGGCTCAGGATAAAGCCAAGGTTCTGATCGAGCAGCTGGAAATCAGTGAACTCGGTACGGAAACGCTTACTCCCTCCTTTACAACTATTAAGCCAATATCTTATCCGCTTAAGCAATTCGCAACGCAGGGTGGTGTGACGCTTTCAGAGGAAGAGGAAGCAAGACAATTAAGAAGGGCAGTTCTGGCGGCTGTGCTTGGTGAGGAACAGACTATCGGCGCGACCACTATTGAGTTTACAGCCAAGGCTATTTCCAATGATGAACTCATCAAATTCGCGGACGAAATCAACAACTTTGTTCGTGATGAGAATGGAGATTCTGTACGAAAGGCAATGATGTCTCAAGGTATTACTCTTACTTATAATGATGTTACCAAAAAGTATGAGGATATGATTGATGAAATCGAAGAGAAAGCTGAGGCTGAGGGTAAGACAGCGTTTGAGCAAAATACCGGACTGTCAGCAGGCAACGACTCAGGTACGAATATTCCGACTCCCTTGCCCGATGGTGACAGTAAAGATAAGGGCGATGTTTCGGATTATATCTGCAAATGGGAGAACACTCTGACGCTTTACAGTGTTGAGCGTATGCAGAATCCCAAATCCATTCTCGATGCTCAGGACGGAATTGCTTCATCGGAAGAATGATTTTGAACGTCCATTGACTTGAAAGGAGGACATTATGAGACACAAATTCAGAAAGTACATAGGCAAACGTGGAAGCGCGTTGTTTATGGTACTGAGCGTTATGACGGCACTGATTGTTACGTGTTTGGCTATGTATTTCTCGGTGGTTTCTTCAAGAAAGACGCAATACGCGATTTTCAATCAGCAGCAGTCGTATCAGTCGGCCCTCTCGCTTAACGAGAGTATGCTCGGCGGTATTATCGCAAGAACCGATGACACGGAAAAATCTGGCTTTACGGCTCTTGCAGAGGCAGTAGACAAGATGGCGTTAGGCGACACCATTACTACCAAGGGCAATGATTACAGCTCATTTGATCCCGCCGGCTCAAAGGGTGATGAGGATCAGGTCGGGGCTTATATGGCGGAAATCACCTATTTGTCTGACGCGGACGAGGGCAGGCTGTATGACTTTGCCGTTACTACAATGGTAAACGGCACAGAGTCCACGGTTCATCAGTATGTGGTTATTCCGAATGGCGGTAGGACCGTCTCCGGCGGACGACCCTCCCTTCCTCTTTTCGTCGGTTCGGGTCTGATTCCGACGGGTTCGGCTCAGAATGCGGGTTATGTGTATGCCGATATATTCTACGATTCGGAATACACTTACTTTATGCCGTATGGAGATCAGAGCGATGTTAATGGCGGTAATAAAGAACTCAAAATCATGGGCGATGTGTACACAGCCGGCTCTTTAGTTGTCAACTACAACGTTACGGACGCGGACGGAGCCAGCCACTTGGAGAATTCGGTCAGACCTAAGCCCCACAATTGGTATATCAGAAAAGACCTTATAATGACCAACGATGCAAGTACTGTTAACTTCAGGTCGGACATCAGTGGATATGAAAACACAGTCAGCCGTGTTGTTGTCGGCGGAGACTGCATATTCAAGTCAGACGCGCGGGGCTTTAATAATTGTGAGATATACGTTTATGGCGACCTCATTATAGAACCCGGCGCGCAAATCGGTAATAACGTAAAGATTTATGTGGCGGGGACGAAGGACGGCACTGCCTCCGGAACAGGTATATCAGTTGTTGAAGGCAGAGGAAGCTGGCCTGACGGCACTTATGATCAATATATTAAGGATATCGACGCTAATACGTTGAGTATTACGTATTATGACTGGAACAGCGAATACGAGAGTATTCCCGGAATAGAAAATGAGGAAACCGCTAACTTTGTGAAAACCCCGGGAACTCCCGCCGCACAATTTGTCTGGTCGCCAACCAATCAGGGCTGTACAATTACGGGCGTAAGCGGCTTTGGCGGTACTACCGGCGGCAATTTTGACTATAGTAGCAGTGAAAGCTACAAGCTGGTGATTGACACAGGCGATGATCCCAATAACGTGTTTACCATCCGACTTCAGGGGTATCTTGATGGTGGAAAGACTTTCTCGTGGTGTCCCAACTACGGCGATTATGCAACATGGGTTGTTGTAAGGGGTAAAGGTTCAGTTGTGTTTGAAGTGCCTGATGGCGTTACATACGAAAACAGAAGCTATAAGACAAACGTAATGCACGAAAATTGGACGTCAAACGGAGCCTTTGGCAGCCAATCTCAAAGAGACCAGATTAAAAATCTAGTAACAGGCGGTTGGGTTCATTACGAATGTAACGATAACTGCTGTGTAAATCCTCTTAATGAAATAAGCGGTGAAACATGTGACTGCGGTAAACAGATGTATCTGCTTAAATGCACGGATCACAATCTTGAGAGAAAGGTTTGTCTGGAATGTGACTACGTTAAGTACAGAGAAGACTCCTCCGGAAATAAGGTTTCGTATGGCACGTGCGAATGCCGCGTAAACGATAAGGGAAGCAACACGCCAAATACAAATATTTTCCTTGTTATGTGCGGACAGAATTCCAAGATTCAGTTTACGCCCCCTGCCCAGTATATGCAGGTTAACGGCATTAACGAATCGTTCAGCGCGTTCTGGGGTTATATCTATGCGCCATATGCGCCGTTGGACTACAGTGCTAGGATGGCAACCGGTGACAAGGCTGTATTTGTTGGCGGAATTGTAGTAGGAAGCTTTAACCTTTTCGGTCGAAATTCCTATATGCCGGCTTATCCCAACAGACTTCCCAATGAGATTATGTCGGCAAAGTGCAGAGAGCATCCATTGCCGACCATAGATGGTATGCCATGGAAAGAGTCCTTGACGCCGAGTGTAACAGCATAATGAGTGGAGGTGACTAATATGCTAAAAAGACTATTTTCAAAACGCAGCGGTTTTACGTTGGTTGAGATTATTGTTGCGGTTGCAATTTTCGCCATTATGTCAACAATTGTCGCACAGGTTTTGCAATTGTCCGTAAAGGCGCGCCAAAGTAACAACGAATACGGTGCGGAACTGGCGAGGCAGGAAGAGCAGCTTTTGAAGGTAACCAAGGATAAAGCTGATTATCAGGCAGCAAATAAAACCGGAGATTATGAGATGGCATTTAAGGCTACGGCTGCTGATGGCACAACCACTGATGTAGCAAATGTCAAACTTCCTTATGCGATAAAGGATTCCGGCAGAAGCGATACGGCGGAAGGAATTAACTACTTTGTTTCTCCTGTTCCGTATGATGGAAAGTTTTCTGGTGGTGGCACCGGTGGTGGTGGCACCGGTGGCGGTGGCGCCGGTGGCGAAGGCGGCGATGTTGGCAGTTCGAGCGGCAAGAATATGTCAATGGCGTCCCTTGTAGATGTTCGGCTTACAGGCTCAAGAGGAATGAGCTATGTCAATATTGAGAAGGTCGAAAAGGTCGCCTCTCCAACAGAGGGCGCGGCGGTGAGATATATTTTCACGACTAGCGCAAGCAGCGCGGGTATGAAAGAACAGGAAAAAGCCTTTGCGAATTACAAGCTGTACTTTTATCTGACGGATAAGCTCGATCCGGTAAAGAGTGCTCAGGTTAATATCGGTAAAAAAAGCGACGGAACCGAGTTCAAGTATACAAAGGATATTCCGATGCCAGCCAATATTATTTCCGCCGATTATGTCGGCGACCGCGCGAGCGGTTCGCCTGTTGTCAGATGCTCCGGCGGTAATTGCGTTACGGTTTCCGTTGCCCTTGGATACGAAGGCGGAAAATTAACGGGAGACAACTATAGCGGTAAGGGTTTTGTTGGTGAAAAAACAACATTCTATGTGGATTTTGAGGAAGACCCGGGAATCACAGCCGCGTCATTTGGAAGCAATGGTACTCCAAGTGGAAGCGGTTACGAATACACCAAGTACTCCACCCCAGTGGATGGCGGCGGTGCGTATGAAAATCAGTATATATACGGAGCTTACGGAACCAAAACCGACCCCACCAAGTACGGCGGTTTCATATGGCGCGACCTTAACGGTAATATTATAACAAGTCTGTAAAGAGGTGTTTGTTTTATGCTAAAACGAATAAAACGGCTTCTTAAATGGCGCAATAACAGCGGATTTACAATGGTGGAGGTTATAGTATCCGTAGCATTGCTGGGAGTTTTGGTTCTTGGCGTGCTCGGATTTATGGCGCCGGTATTGGCAAGCGTCGCTGAAAAGCAGCAGAACGCACGAGCCACAATGCTTGCGGAGGCTATTTATTCTTTTATTTCTAGCAATGTGCAAAACGCTAAGTATGTGAAGGTTATCAGCAACGTCACCCCTGACGATTCGTACAATACGATTATCACGGAGGGACATTTTCAAATAATGAGAAACGTTGATTCCAACCATGTATTTCAATGTATAGCGTTTCAGTGGATGCCAACCGGAGTTTACGATGAATACAAGCTGGTTATGAGATTTAATCCGGATGCAACGTTGGCGAGTAATCAGGCTTCGTTTAACAGTGGGTTTATAAACGTATTCGGCGACAGCATTTATGATGGGCTTAATCTGATACCTATAATCGAGCCGATTGACAATCAGTATCAAGCACCTGACGCAGGTGGCACTATGGTGGATCAAGTCCCCGCTGATGAGGTTCATAATATAGGTCTTAGAGTCAACACCAAGATGTATGCTAACAGGGATTGTTACAGAACCAATGAAAGCGTTGCGAAAGCGGCTCAGCTTGCCTTTTCGGGCGAGAGCTTCAATCGGTGTACACCGATTGCAAGCCCGCTGACTAATCCGAAAACCGCAGGCGGGTATTCTTTGGAGATATATCCCAATACAGAGTATGTGTATGACTACTCCCCAAGCTCCTCATTGGTTCAGACAGAGGAGGATGGCAACAACTATTACTATCCGGAAACTTACATCTTCTTTGTCAGAAGAAAATTAGTTTGATTTCATTTTGGTCAGCTGGATAAATTGCAACATCCGGCAAGCATCAGGGCTTTACGCCCTAGGTGACAAATAAAAATTCGGGGCGATTCGCTCGCCCCGAAATATTTGTCGATATGTTTAATGAACATTGAATGGACCAAGAAGACCGTAATACCAATTCAGAATCGGTGTGCCAAACAGCCACGCCGCAGCGATACCAAGTGCAAGAAACGGTCCGAAAGCCATTCGACGTTGATACTTTACCTTGGCGACCTTGTCGCCGTTTATAAAGATTCTGAACGCGCCTTCGCGTTCGTCCGAAACATTTTCACGAAGGGTTTGACTTAATGCCGCTTTGTCGGGCAGACCGTTCCAGACCTTTTCTTCAAGGAACTCCCACTCAATATCGGGATTTCCTTCG
Organism: uncultured Ruminococcus sp.; assembly: GCA_964480645.1. GTDB lineage: Bacteria > Bacillota > Clostridia > Oscillospirales > Ruminococcaceae > CAG-115. The sequence continues at coordinate 22,115 of CAYZQU010000001.1, forward strand.
CTTATTCCACCGACAATTATATCGGTTTGATCACTTTCAACATATCCTGAGCCGTGATCAAGCTGATTTTGATACCATTCGCAGACCAGTTTTTTGATTTTCTCGGAGATTTCCTTTTCGATTTCTTTATCGTGAATCTTCTTGATGATTCCGTATATTGATCCGAGAACTATTCCGATCAGCAGAGCGATGAAAACCCTGTATCCCAGAAGCAGAGACGCTCCGAGCATAAGCTGCAGATCTCCGCCGCCCATACCTCCGATAAGCACCAGAATTATGAACAGCACCGCAACTATTCCAAACGAAATCAGGCGTTCATACCACGGCGTTTCGGGGAACACAAAAAAAGCGGCGATTCCGAGAACAGCGACTGTGATACTGCACCAATAGGGGATTTCAAAGTGGTCGAGGTCAATTCCAGAGAGGACGATAAGTACCGGAAATAGCACTACGGCATACACAAGATTCCATGCCACGGGATTTGAGAACTCCCAGTTATTCAATCCCACAAAGATAAGATACGATGAGCAGTACAAAACAGCGGTTATCGCCTCGATTATCATATACCGCGGCGAGATTTTAGACCCGCAGTAGCGGCATTTTCCTTTGAGGAAAATCCAACTGAAAATTGGGAACATATCGTACCAAGCGAGATGATGCCCGCAGGAAAAGCAATGTGACGGCTCAGTGACTATTGATTGCTTCAGCGGGGTGCGCAATATTACCACATTCAGGAAACTGCCAATAACAGAACCTAACAGAAATGCGAATATTGCGCATACAATGTGAACAGCGATGGGCATTTTGATGACCCTCCTTAATTATAATGAGTCGGATCAGAGCTTGTTCGCATTATCCGAGATATCCGCCAAAGGATGGCGTTGAGTGGTAATGTGAATATTCTCTAATATCCGTTAATGATATTTTACCATAAAATTGCAGATATTGCAAGATAGTTTTCAGAAAATAGTTATTAGAGTGAGTATCCGATTTTGAGTCGGAGCATATTCGTTATCAACGCTTTGATAACCGATGGTTGTTTTCTGTTGAACTGAATGAAAGGAATGAATTATATATGGCAGGTCCGATGAACAACATACGAATTGGCGACGTCTTGTTGGAAAGCGGCTTTATCAATGAACAACAACTTAAAGAGGCGCTGAACAAACAGCAACAGAGCGGCAAGGGCAAGATGCTGGGTGAAATTATCCTCGAGATGGGGTTGGTTTCCGAGACACAGCTCGCTCAGGCATTTTCAATTCGGCTTAAGGTTCCGGTTGTGGATCTGGTGACTGAGAAAGTAAATACCGAAGCGGTAGGTAAAATTCCGCAGTCTGTGGCGAAGGAGAAGTTGGTTTTTGCGTATCAGATCAATCACGGAAGACTTCTTGTCGCGACAAACGACCCGGTAAACTTCTACATATTCGAGGACTTGAAAGTCCAGACCGGTATGGAGATTATTCCCAAACTGGCGACTAAAACCCAGATTGTGTCGGCGATTGAAAAATACTACTCAACGCAGGCAATCGACAGCACAATGAACGAGTTGGAAAGTGAACAGGTTGACAACTCAAAGCTTGAACAGGATCTCGCGAACGCGGAATCCGAGGGACGTATTGATAACGCGCCTATCGTTAAACTCGTTAATATGATGGTTGAGACTGCGTTTCGTATGCAATGTACGGATATTCACATTGAGGCGTTCAAGGACAGAACCCGTATCCGGTTCAGAATCGACGGTGAGCTTGTTGAGCAGGATATGAAGATTCCGCCAAGCTTCCATAACTCGCTGATTACGCGTATCAAAATTCTTGCGGGTATGAATATCGCGGAGAAGCGTATTCCGTTGGATGGTCGTTTCGGAACGCGAATTGACGGCGTTAATCTTGATATGCGTGTGTCGACGATTCCTTGCGTGTACGGCGAAAAGTGTGTTATTCGTCTGTTGTCAACGGCGGACGCTAAGGCGCGTAAGATTACCGACCTGGGTATGACGGACTATAACTATCAGATGTTCAAACAGATTATTCGATGCCCGAACGGAGTTATGCTGGTTACGGGACCTACCGGTTCAGGTAAATCCACAACTCTTTACGCGACATTGGGCGAGCTTGCTCAGCCGAATGTAAATATCGTTACCGTTGAGGATCCTGTCGAAAAGAAAATCGACGGAATTAATCAATGCCAAATCAATGAAAAAGCGGGTATGACGTTCGGCGCGGCACTGCGTTCGATTTTGCGTCAGGACCCGGATATTATAATGATAGGTGAGATTCGTGACGGTGAGACCGCCGACATCGCGATTCGTGCCGCTATTACGGGACACTTCGTGCTTTCCACACTTCATACCAACGACGCGGCGGGTACTATTGTTCGTCTGGTGGATATGGGCGTTCAGCCTTACATGGTGGCAAGCTCGGTTGTCGGAATTATTGCCCAGAGACTTGTTAAGCTGCTTTGTGATAAATGTAAAGAGAAATACACACTTAAAGACCCCGAGATGCTTGAACTTATGCACCGCAAAGAGCCGATTGAAATTTACAAGGCGCACTCGGGCGGATGCAGAGCCTGCCGCGGCACGGGCTATCACGGGCGTACCGCGATCCACGAGATTATCGTTATGACGCCCGACCTCAAGGTGATGGTTTCCGAGGGGGCAACCGCTGAGGAAATCGGCGAACGCGCAACTAAAAACGGTACTAAGCTCTTGCGCGATAATGTAACCCAAATGGTGGAAGATGGCAGAACCACCCTCGATGAGCTTATCAAGGCTACATACACGGTTTAAGACGTAAATTCCGCACGAAACGGCTTGTGGCGATCACAGGCAAATTCAAAACACGAGTTTTGCCGAACATTGTGTAACACCATAACGCAATGACTTGCAGTTACTTACCGCTGAAAAATGCAAATCACGAAAGCGAGTGGAATTGCCGAAGTGAAACGGCTTATGGTAATCACGGGAAATTCCGAAAAGCGAACGGCGCGTAACACCGCAAAGCGGTGTTACGGGGCGTTCGGCTAGTGCGGACGAAGTCCGCACGGTTTCGGAATTTCAAATAAGAATAAGGAGAAAAGATATGGAAAACGCCAACATTATGGACATCAACCGCATTCTGGACGAGGCACGCGACTTGGGCTGTTCGGACTTGCATTTTACAGCGGGGCTTCCGCCGATTGTAAGACTTCACGGTTCGTTGAGAAAGCTCTCGGGGTATCCCGACTGCACCGAGCCGATTATCGTGAACATCATCAACCAGATTACTTCCATTAAGCACAAGAACCAGATTTCCAAGGGATTGGACACAGACTTTTCGTATACCTCCGCGGCGGGATTCCGACACAGAGTTAATGTGTTCCGTCAGCGCGGATACCACGCCGTGGCGATACGTCTTCTCCGTGATGATATTCCAACGATTGCGGATCTGAGTCTTCCGCAGCTTGTCGGCGACTTCGCATTGAAGCCTCGTGGATTGGTGCTTGTAACAGGTCCTACGGGTTCGGGTAAATCCACGACGTTGGCGGCAATGGTAGACCATATAAACCGCCAGAAAAACTGTCACATTCTGACAGTTGAGGACCCTATCGAGTATGTTCATACCCATAAGCAGGCGATGGTTAATCAGCGTGAAATCGGACAGGATATTGATTCGTTCTCAGGCTCTCTGCGTGCGGCACTTCGTGAAGACCCGGACGTTATCCTCGTCGGAGAAATGCGTGACTTTGAGACCATCAGCGCGGCGGTAACTGCGGCTGAAACAGGTCACTTGGTATTCTCGACGCTGCATACGACGGGCGCGGCTGAGACGATCGACCGTATCATTGACGTATTCCCGCCGCATTCTCAAGGGCAGATTCGCGCGCAGCTCGCGGGAAATCTTGTCGGAGTTATCTCGCAGACGCTCGTTCCTACGGCGGACGGCAAGGGAAGATGCGCGGCACTGGAGCTTATGGCGCGCACGGACGCTATCGGTGCGATGATTCGTGAGGGTAAGACTCACCAGATTCCGTCAACAATCGCCACAAGTAAGAAAGACGGAATGTTTACGCTTGACCAGGATCTGGCTCGGCTTGTTCGTATGGGCAAGATTACCGATGAGGTTGCGAGAACCCGCTGCAAGGACGTTTCTGAGTATAGAAGATTCTTGGAAATGGGCTGATAGCATTATACAGTCAACTGAAAAAAAGGGGGGCATTGTTATGATTAAACTAATCCATAAGATGATTAGGAGAAAGGGCTTTACTTTGGTTGAGCTGATTGTGGTGATTGCTATAGTCGGCGTTTTGGCTGCGATTCTTGTGCCTACCCTTATTGGCGTGGTGACGAAATCACGGGTGACCTCAGCGAATTCCACTGCCGCTGAAATTCGCAAAACACTTAATAATTTTATGGTAGACGCGGAGGTCGACGGCTTCTGTATGAAACAGGCAAGCGACATTGTGGAAGTGTTTGACGTTACCGCAAATGGCGGCGTATGGGAATGCAGCTCCGCTTCTGACCCAAGCCACTTTAACAAGCGCGGCGGCACTGATATCGAATGGGGAAATGGCGGCGCGGCAAGCCGCGGTAAAGCCGGAGACCCGCGCACGGGTATTACAAGCGGCGAGAAATATATGTGCGTGTGGTTGGCGGATCGGCTTCCGGAAATAAAAAGCGCCTCCATGGTAATCGCATTTAAGGGGGGAAGCTGTACATTTGTAGCATTTACTCCTGATAAGATTTCTGCGTTGGATTCAACAGAACACCCTGCCATCACTAATGGCAGTCCTGATGTGACATTTGGGTGGAACGGCAGTCACGCGGGGGTAACATCTACGGGCTTGATTGTCGGAACATCCCCTGTGATAGAGCTGGCATAACAGCGTTTGTGTAAATAATTAGAGTTACACAGGCTAAAACGTTTCCGATTTCGTTAAAATGCACAAAAACTTTCCCCAAAAAGAAATACTTTTAACAAAAATGTGATTTTTCGCAACTTTTTTTGAAAAAACACTTGCAATTTGAAAATGGATGTAGTATAATAAAATCACGGAAAGGGAAATAAGATAAAAACCAAAAACAAACCTCAAGAGAATGTACCGGAAAAGCGGTGAACGAAACTTGAGAGGCAAGTCGGAGGTCGGAGTCGAATTTTCTCGGGCGGTTCGCCTAGTCCGTAATCATTTTGGATATAGTCCCGCCGGGGCTATACATATTAAATTTTTTATAGGAGGTCTTTACTATGATAAAGAAACTTCAGGCTCTCAAAGCCAAAAAGGGCTTCACGCTCGTTGAGTTGATCGTTGTAATCGCTATCATCGGCGTACTTGCTGCGATCCTCGTTCCTACTCTGCTCGGTGTTGTAACCAAGTCCAGAGTAACATCTGCTGATTCGACTGCAAAGTCCATCAGAGATGTCATCACCGAATTCCTGACCGATGCGGATACCGCCGGCTACGGAATGAAGAACGCTAATACTATAAAGGAGACGCTGACCATAACTGTAAGTACTGCTTCCGGCACCACAACATGGAAAGTGGATGCAGCTACCGCTACCAACTTTAAGAAGGGCAACGGCACACAGATTGAATGGGGCAATGACGGCACTTGGGCTAGCACCGATGATACTTTGGCGAGTAATTCTTCTGCTGAAAAGTTGCTTGCTTCCAAGCTCGCAGATCGTTTCCCTGATATGAAGACTGCTTCTATCATTGCTTCTTTGAGAGGCGACGCAAACTGCATAGCTCTTGCTTATACCGCTGATGTTGCTACAAAACTCGTGTTTGGCACTAATATGCCCAGCATTGATGCTACCTCAGGTGAATTCCCGTCTTCATATGCGTGGGATACCAAGAACGCAGGTATCACTCCAAGTGATGGTTACATCATGGGTACTTCTCCTAAGGTTGAAATCGGCTAATATTTAGCAGTTTAACCTTAAACCAACTTAGCAAAACACAATATTCCTCGGCGGCGGGTGTCGCCGAGGAATTATGTGTATTTTATCGAGGTTTTGTTTTTATGCGGCGAGGGCTTTGTAAAAACAAGAGTTTGATTAGCAACGGAGGTACATATATGATTAAATATCTTCAAAAACTAAATCGGAAAAAGGGCTTTACTATGGTGGAGCTGATCGTTGTTATCGCGATTCTGGCAATAATGATGTTAGTTATTTTGCTGAATATAGACAACAAGAGTTCGCGTATCAAGTCGGCGAATTCTGCCGCGTCGGATTTCTATGCGGCGGTTCAATCGGCGTTTACACGATATATGGTGTATCCCGCGCCGCTTTCACCAACTTTCCGCGATAACCCGAACACTACGCCGTTTATGAAGTATTACAAGGGCGCGAACGGAAATTATCCGTATGATGTGGCGGAAAACACACATCCTACTCCGATAACTAATGACAATTACCCCTCGCCCGCTACGCTGAATATTGAGGTAAAGGTTAAGGACAACAAGATTGAGTATGTAAATTGCGGAATGGGCACTCTTTATCAACCCGGCGGTCTGCTTGATAAAACCACCGATGATGGCAGTGAATTCGGACGGTTGCTGAAGTTGGAACTCGAAAAAAGAGTCGAATATCAGGACGGATATTATTACGCAAGTATTTCCAGCACGCCCCAATACGATTCTGCGAAAAAAATTAAGAAGTTGGATACCGTAGTTGTAGACTACGCCGCGTTTTCTTTCGACAAGCTTAAAAATGACAGTTCGGCGGATTATACATTCAGCGGTAGGGATAATGTTCTGCAGAACGGCGATGTATGTGGCACGGCTGCGCCCTCCAGAGACAAATCCGGAAACAGTATCGCCAGAATCGGAACAGATGGAACAAAGTTATAATGAATAATGCTTTTGCGCCTTTGATTTACAAGGGCGCAAATTTTTTTCGTCAAAGTTCGTAAATACGCTAAAGTTTTTCAAATTTCGGACGATAATATAATATGAGGGTGTAGTATGCCCAAACAGAGCAAATCGTGAAAGCGAGTAAAATTGCCGCAACGAATCGGAGTGAATGGTTCGCGATTTGAATTTAAGATAAGGTGGTGGCATTATGGAGATTAAAGGAATCGGCGGAATAATCCCCGCATACAAAAACACAAAAGTTAATTCGGCAAAGAAATCCGGTGCTGCCGTTGCGCCTAAAAATACCGACAGAGTTGAATTCGGGTTTGCCGCGTCAATCGATGCCGCAAAAGCCGCGATTGCGCAGGAAGTCCGTGCGAACGCCGCCCCTCGTGAGCTTCTCGACGCGGGCGAAACGGCACAAAGCGGCGTAGACAGTAACGTCATTGCCGCAATGATTTTCATGGGGTGATTTTGTGAGTGAGATATCCCAAAACGGGCTTATGGACGAGGTTACGGCGCGCGCTGTTACGCGGTGTCTGGAAATTGACGTGGATTTTTACCGTGACTTGTATGTGTTTCTCCTTAAGAAACACTCCAAAATCATCGCGGACGATTTGGAATGGCTTACCGACTCGCTTAATGATGAGCAGGCGTTCCTGATGAAAAGCAAGTCCCTTGAGGATAAACGGTTGGAGCTTTTTCATGGGCTTGGTATCGAGGATAAGCGGCTTTCCGAGTTGGCGGACGAAGCCCCCGAGGAGTATCGGGCGAAAATCCGAATGCTCAGCGGTCAGCTAACCGAGCTTGTGGAAAACATTACCAGGTTGAACGCGGAATCCACCGAGATGGTCAAGGGGAAACTGGATAATCAAAAGGAGCTTGTCGCCCTCGCCGGGATTATCGACAAGCCGGAAACTTACGATAAAAACGCGTCCAAGGTCACGGGAGGACAATCCGCGGCTAAGGCGTTTAAGCACATTTAGGAGGACTTATCGGATTATGAGACCTACTTTTTTGGGATTTGAAACTCAAAAGCGAACCTTGCAGATAGCTCAAAAGAACATAGATGTTACCGGAAACAACGTTTCCAATATCAATACGCCCGGTTACACGCGGCAGAGAGTGGATTTGTACGCAGATTATATTTCCAGTCAGGGCGACCCGCGTTGGACCTCCAAGCGCAGTCAGCTCGGTATGGCGGGTCAGGGTGTAAACGCTTACGGCGTGTCGCAGATTCGCGACCAGTTTATTGATAAGCGTTACCGTGAAAATGTTGCGGTAGAGGCTGAAACCGATAAGAAGGTCGGAATCCTTACCGATGTGGAGGATATTCTCGACAACTTTGAGACGGACGGTTTGCAGTATTACACTCAGCAGTTCTTTAACGCGCTTCAGGATTATTCCGGCAAAAAGCCCGATTCCAAAGACGTGGCGATTATCTGCGTGAATTCCGCTGTAAACCTGTGCAGACTGTTGAATGATTATGACACTCAGCTCAATCAGGTTGAGCAGACATACGTAGGCGAGCTTGAGGATACCGTGGAATACGTAAATAATCTGCTCGACGAAATGAACGCGCTGAATCAGAAAATCGTCAAGGAGAAGTTCCATTATCCCGATGAGTATGGTCCGAACGAGTTGAACGACCAGATGAATCTTTATATTGACGAGCTGGCGACTTACGGCGATATTACGGTGGAGCATTTCGATGACGGTTCGTATTCCATAAAGATGGGAAACGTGACGGTTCTCGATGGAGAGGCAAACAAGACAAACCGCCTTTTAATGAAAGATTATGACAACTACGGTCAGGTGATTCTCGGATTTGAGAGCGGACACGATCTGAATTTGCAGTCAGGCTCGTTGAAAGCATATTTCGATATGCTTAACGGCAACGGCGTTTACGCTACGGGACATCAGAACAGCGAATACGGAATTGCGTATTTCCGTTCGGCGATAAATGAGTTCGCGCGGACAATTGCAAAGACATTCAACGAGGGCAACGGCGCGGATTTCGACGAATTTCGCACGATGTTCGAGCCGGCAACCGAGGACGCGCTTATCACAGCGGGAAATATCCGCGTATCAAAGGCGTGGACGGAAGACCCGACAATGATTGGAAAGACACGTATTCTCGATGAGGAAACAGGTCTTTACAAGTACGGATACGATCAGAAAGAGCAAATGATAAACGGCAAGGTGACGCTGCAGAATACCAATATTCTGTACCTTATTTCACAGTTTGATAACAGCGCGATCAAGTTCGGAAACGCTCACGATTTTGAGGGCAGCATAAATGAGTATATTTCGTTTATTTCCAATCGTCTGGGACAGAAAATCGAGTACGAGGTGGGACGCAATGACACGGCTATAAATACCGTAGATGGTCTGTTGGACGCGCGTGACGATGTTTCGGCAGTGCAAATCGACGAGGAAGGTATTAATATGCTGAATTATCAGAAGTGGTATAACGCTTCATCACGTTTGGCTACGGCACTGGACGATTTGCTTGATAAGCTCATCAACGGCACGGGCAGGGTTGGCTTGTAATATTGGGGGGACTTAAAATATGAGAATTACAAATTCTACAATTTTACGTGGATATAACCGCGATTTGAACCGCGTTCTCAACCTTAAAAACGCAACCGAACACCGAATCACCACAAATCGGCGGTTTTCTCGCGCTTCAGAACAGCCGTTGGCGGCAGCTAAAGCGCTTATAGTGCGTAAATCGCTCTACTACGGCGAACAGCATACAGAAAATCTCAAGACCGCGAACGAGTTCTACACTGAGGCGGAAACTTCCCTTTTGCAGGTGTCCGAGAAGATGGCGCAAATAAGCGAAACAATTGTTGCCGCTTGCAATACAACCAAGGATATTCAGGAGTATAATATTTACGCTCAGCAGTTGGAAACCAGCGCGCGTGAGTTGTGCGCGATTTTCAACACCGATTCGGCGGGACGCACGATTTTCGGCGGCGAGAGCAACGACCAGATGCCGTTCGCGATTCTTAACGATTCCAACGGAAGTCCCGCAACGGTTACATATCACGGAGTTCCGGTGAACGCTATGAACGATTACAAGGAATTCCCTTATTCCGCGAATGTTAATATTGATATTGGTCTGGGAATGGTAACCGACCAGAACACCCACGAAACGGACGAGGCTTCGGTGCTGAGAATTTCGTTCAACGGCACGAAGGTTTCCGGCTGCGGCGCGGAATACGGAGTGGCGGATATTGACCTTTCAAGCCTTCAGGCGAGCAGAACCTATTCCATAGACGTATACGCGGGAAATGTCAAGAAAACAATCAATTTCACCTGCAACAGCGATGATAATGCCGCTAAAGTGAAACAGATAAACGACGAGCTGGAAAAAGCTTACGCCAAGACCAGAGCTTACAATAAACCTGTTCCGCGTATGGACGAACAGGGCGTGATTTATCTGGCGGATTACGACAACGGTAATTATACCCCCGTTGAGGGCGGAATCTGCAGCGTGGTAAACAACGAATATGCCAAACGCACTTCTAAGGTGGTTGTGGATAATGATTCCGGATATACCAACAAGTTTAAGGTGAACGTCGAGCAGCTTGAGGAGGGCAAGACATATACGCTTGACGTGATAGTCGGCGATGAAAAGAAGGTTATCAGTTTTGCCGCGGGTGTGGAGAGCGACACCGAACAGCGTGATAAGCTCACGCTCAATAATATTCAGGCGGCATTGGACGAGGCTTTCGGCGCGGGTGCGGTTTCTGTTACCAAGGAGGGAATCACCAAGGGAATTATCTCCGCCGAGGGTAAGAATGTGACTGTCAGGGCGCACGACTTCACAGCCGAGCTTAAGCGCGAAACCGTGGCTATCAGCTCCATATCACAGGACAAGATCAACCTTAAGGCGCTTAAGGACGGCGAAACATACAAATTCCGCGCGACAGTGGACGGAAAATCCGCGGATATAGAATTTACGGCGGGTGCGGACGAAGCAGCAACCGCGGCGAATATCAAGGCGCAACTGCAAGCAAATGCTGCTTTCACAGGAATGACATTTGATGTTTCAACAAGCGGCGATAAGGCGGGTACGATTACCGTGGGCGGAGCTCCTGTTTCGATTACAAAGACGAACGATAACAATTCCGTTTCCGTGTCGAGCTTCCCCACTTACTCTATTGATACAAGCTCCATCGCGGAGGGTACGACTTACAAGCTGAAGGTTATGTACGGCACCTCCGTAAAAGATATTGAGTTTACCGGCGGCGCGGATAACGCGGAAACCGTCAAGAATATCAACGACGCGTTGAACGCCGCGTTCGGTACGGGCGCTCTCACAATTAACAATAAGGGCGAGGTTACGGCGGCTGATAATAAGTCCGTGATTTTGTCCAATTCTGTTGATGTGGAGAATTCAATTGTAGAGCGCGAGAGAATCTACTCGAACAACTACATTCAGTTGACGCTGGACGCGGCAAGAGCGCTTCGTCAAGGCGACATCGGCTACGCGAACGGCTGTCTTGACAGAATCGCCACCGCAAAAGAGAATATGCTCGCCGAAATTGCGGATATGGGCTGTAACGAGGAATTTATCGACTTCAACCTTACACGTATCACGACTCGCTCCGAGAATCTTTCGGAAAGACAGAACGACCTCGAGGTTGCTGACGCGAAAAAGGAAATCACGCTGTGGAAGACCTACGAGGCTATGTATAACGCCTGCTTGCAGATGTCAAGCTCGGTTGTTCCAAACAGTATTTTCAATTATATAAAGTAAATTAAATTAAAATCGGGCTGTGTGAATTTGCGGAAATAAATTCCGCATTGGAAAATGGATTGCCGCAGACCGCTATCAATGCACGGAGGTGTTTGAATTGATTCCTAATTTACTTCAGATTACCACGATTCCGATTAATATCGAAATCAAGGTAACAAATGCCAAGTATCAGCCCGTTGAGGGCGACCATCAACCGAAGGTCAATATCACTACCAAGAACGGCGAGTATGTTATGCAGGCAGAACCGCTTAAGCTGAATATTGATACATACAAAGCCAGAAGCAGCCTGGGCTATGGTAATATGACCGATGGAGATGTTATGGCAAAAAAAGCTTCGGAGGGATGGAAAATCGCGTTTCAGGGAACGGCGAAAATCGCTTCCGAGGGTGATCAGTTAGCGCGGGGCGTATCTCCGAGTGAAATCGCGATTAACAACGCCAGAGCGGGAGCCACCGTGGAGACCATTATGGAGTTTCTTCCCAAAGAGGGCGCGGAGGTTACGTTTGATGAGGGCACGCTTAACATCGAATATCAGATGGGAGAGCAGGACATCGACTGGGATATTACGAGTCAGCTTCCGATGGAATTTATTCCCGGCAGTGTGGAGCTTATTATCCACGACAGACCTCGTGTGGAAATCGAGTACATAGGCGACCCGATTTATGTTCCGCCTAGCGCGAATCCGAATTATGAGCCGCCATTATTGGATATAAAGGGTTGAGAAAATGAATATAGAAACAAGAGATTTCGGTGAAGTAGAGATTGATGAGAGTACCATAATTACCGTTCCGAGCGGGATTCTGGGTTTTGAGAATGTAAAGCGGTACACGCTGTTGAGTCCGTTGGGCGAGGACACATTTCCGATGTGGCTTCAGGCGGTGGACAGTGCAGAGCCGTGCTTTGTGGTTTATGACCCAATGCTTATTTATCCCGATTATCGTTTTGAGATAAGCGATGAGGAGCAAGCGGAACTTAAGATTGACGATAATACGCCGTATCGATGCATTACAGTGGCAATCGTTCCGGATAATTATAAGGATACCACAATAAATCTGCGCTGTCCGATTGTTATCAACACACGCGACAATATCGCCGCGCAGATAATGCTTGAGGATTATGATTTTAAGTATCCCGTCTATTCCTCGAACAATTCTGAGGAGGAGGCGTAATATGCTTGTTGTTACTCGTAAATCGGGCGAAAGCATTCTGGTGTCCGACAATATCGAAATTTCCGTATTGGAGATTTCCAAGGACAAGGTGAAAATCGGAATCAACGCTCCAAAAGAGGTTAAGATTGTACGAAGCGAGCTTAAGACGCTGCGACAGACTAATGAACAGGCGGCGGCTTCAACACGGGGAATCAAGCAACTTCTGAATGATACAAAACGGGAGGAGAATTAATTATGGCAAGTGATGTAATGCGCCTTAGTGGTATAAATTCGGGTTATGATGCTGAAGCGATGATTGAGAAGATGATGTCGACTTATCAGACTAAAATCGACAATCAGAATAAGAAGCTCCAGAAGCTGCAATGGCAGCAGGAGGCTTATCGTGACATCACGTCCAAGTTGACCACGTTCAAGAATAAGTACTTCGATATTCTTAAGCGGGACAGCTATCTGATGAGTCCGACTTCGTTTTCAAGGTTCAAGTCGACGGTAACAAATAAGGCTAATCCCGACCGCAATTCCGGGGTGAGCGTTACCACGACCTCAAGCTCCGCTGAGGGTAATTACAAGCTCAAGGTGGAGCAGCTCGCTACCGCCTCTACCCGCACAGGCAAAGTTATCGAGCCTGAGGGATTCTCGCTGGATATAGAAAAGGCGATAAGCTCCTCGGAGTATACCGAAAACGCGGACGGAAGCCGCGAATACAAATTTGAACTGGATGTAAAAGTCGGCGATGTTACCAAAACCATAGAGTTCGGAGCAACTCTTGCGAAAAAAGCCGATGGAACGTTTGACGAGGATGCCTTCAAAACCAATCTGGTAAATACGCTGAACACGGAGTTCGAAAAATCATTCGGCACATACGATGGAACAAATCAGTTTGTCAAGGTAAAGGACAACGGCGATGGAACATTCGGATTTGAAACCGGAGGCAACGCGTCTGTTATCATTACCGAAAAGACCGGTAACTTTGGTCTGTCGCGTCCTTCGGAAAAGATTTCTATCGCCACTCAGTCGGCTGTTACAGGTACGAATTCCATCGCCGTGAATATCAACGGCAAAGTAAAAAATGTTGAGTTTGAGGGCGTTTCGGAAACCTATTTCGACAGCCGCAACGAGGCGGGAAATTCGGCGATACTGGCGGAGTATAACCGTTTGAAAACTCAGGCATATATTAAGGATAAGGGATTCCCTGCCGGCGGAACGATTACCCAGGAGATGTTGGACAGCTATACCTATACGTCTACTCAGGCGGCTAAGGACAAGAACTCCGCAGCCCTTTCCTCTGCTCTGAACTCCGCGTATCGGGACGAGGGCGTTCGCTTCACGATTGACGGCTCGTACATCACCGCGAAAAAGGGCGGCGAGGACATTGAGTTTTCGCTTACCGCGACAAGCGGTGGTACTCTCGGTCTGCAAAAAGGTAATATTACCAACCGCCTTACCGATAAAACAACTCTGAAATCTATGGGTATCGCGGCAAACGCAGACGGAAAATATGAGATGACCATCAACGGCAAGAAGATTTCCGTGGATGAGAAAGCCACTATCGCCGATTTGGTTTCCGCCGTGAATAAGAGCGGAGCGGGAGTTACAATGACTTACTCCAAAATGGAGAACAAGTTTGTCATTACCGCGAATGACCTAGGCAACGGCGGCGATGTGGATATCAATTCAAACGACAAACTTGCAAAGTCGTTGGGATTAGTCGGCGATGGCTCAAAATACGAGGTTGGAAAGAACGCGATTTTTGACCTTAACGGAATCAAGGTTTATCACAACTCCAATTCCTATACCGCAGATGGAACAACGTTCAATTTCGAGGACGCGGAGCTTGATACCGAGATTAATGTAAGTATATCCAAGGATTACACAGATATAAAACAGACTATCAAGGACTTTGTCAAGGATTACAACCAGATGATTGACGATGTGTATAAGCACATCGGAACAGCTCCCAAGCGTGATGCGAAGAATAATACATACGAGCCGCTGACCGATGCCGAGAAAGAGGAAATGGACGACAAGGAAATTGAAAAGTGGGAAGAAGCCGCGAAAACCGGCGTTATTTACAACGATTCCACAGTTTCGTCTATTATGTCCAAGATGAGAATTGCGATTTATAACAGTGTAACTCTCGATGACGGCTCGAAGTTCGGTATGTACAATATGGGTATCAAAACCGTAACCTCGTTTACCGACCCCGAGGGCGCAAAGCACGGTAAGCTTGAGATTGACGAGGAGGCGCTCGATAAGGCGTTTGCCGAGAATCCCGAAGCGGTTACAAAGCTGTTTACCGACCCCGAAAGCGGAGTAATGAAGCAGATTAACAACGTCATTGACGACGCGATAAGCACTTCCAAGCTGTCGGGCAATGTTGTAAAGGGTTCGCTTATCCGTAAGGCGGGTTTGGAGAGCGGTGCTACCGCAAAGAACAACGCGATTTACCGTGAGATGGAGCAGATAAACAAGCGTATCGCCACGCTCCAGGATCGCTATGATTCTAAGGAAGACTACTGGTGGAGCGTGTTTACTAATCTCGAAAAGATGATGTCTGACCTTAACAGTCAGTCGAGTTATATGTCGGGATTCTTGAATAACTTTGGTACTCAGCAATAAAATTCCGGAAAAGGATTGATGTAGTATGGTTAACCCTTATTCTCAATATAAAAAGCAGTCGGTGACCACAATGACTCCCGTGGAGGTTGTCATTAGGCTGTACAGCGAGATTGAACGACAGCTTGCTATTGGTATTGATTTCACCGAAAAGAAGAATTACGCCAAGTCCAACGAGGCGTTCATTAAGGCAGAGGACTGCATTGACGCTCTCCGCGAGGCACTGGATATGTCTATACCTATTTCCAAAAACCTTGAGGATCTGTATGTGTTTTTCTACAAGGTGATTGTCAAGGCAAATGTCAGCAAGGAGCTTGACGATGTGAAGAAAATCATTCCGATGGTCGGCGATTTGCGGGACGCGTTCACACAGGTGAGTCAGATGACGCGTGAGGAAATCGAGGCTCAGGAGAAGGCGAATCAGAAGAAGAGCCTGTTTTAAGGCAGCAAGTATAGATCCAGAGTTTTGCTTGACCGAAGAAAGGAAATTCCAAAATGCGAGTGACGCGTTGCACCGTAGGTGCTGCGCGTCACTCAGGCAAGTGCGGACGCAAGTCCGCACGGTTTTGGAATTTCAAATTTAGATAAGGGGGAGAGAGATGGCTGAGATTTTTGGCTGTGAAAAAGTGTCGGAGATTATGATGCGGATTATCGAGACGCTTCAGGAATACGAAAGACAGACCGACAGTATGATTAATGCCGAGCTTGAGATAGTCCAGCAGGGGCTGATTGCCAGAAACGAGCTGATTGATACCCTCGATGATTTGAAGGACGACCTTGAATCTGTGGTGGATTGCGAGCCGCCCGAGGAACAGACACTGTTGAGGGCTTTAATAAACGGAAGCTATGTATCCGTTCCGTTGGACGAGGCACATAAAAAGCTACAACTGCTGCAAAAGACTATGGCGGTTGCCAAGCAGCGTATTCTCGATAAGGCTAAGGTGGTTTCGGGTCAGTTCAAGGACAGACACGTGGATTCCCGCCGCGAGCTTGAACAGCTCAAGCAGACCAAGCAGAAAATCGGTTACTATAACAGCGCGGTTGTCGGAAAAGAAACAGGGCAGTCGCTGAATAGAAATTCATAAGTATAAATCCGCCTAGCTGACAGATTTCGGCAAGGCGGATTTTGCAGTATTGTGAGGTGATTCGGTGAAGTGCGAATTATGTCCGCGAAAATGCGGCGTAGACAGGGCGGTAAAAACAGGTTTCTGCGGTATGGGAGAGCGTATCTTCGCGGCAAAGGCTATGCTTCACTATTGGGAAGAACCGTGTATTTCCGGGGAGCGCGGCAGCGGCGCGGTGTTCTTTTCGGGGTGTGTGTTGAAATGCGCGTTCTGCCAGAATTATGAAATCAGCGCGCAAAACAAGGGAATGGAAATTTCCGTGGAACGATTGTCGGAGATTTTCATTGAATTGCAGGACAAGGGCGCGCGGAATATCAATCTTGTAAATCCCACCCATTTTGTTCCGTGGATAATCAAATCCGTTGAAACAGCGCGAAATAACGGATTGACGATTCCGATTGTGTACAACTCGGGCGGATACGAGCGCGTGGAAACATTGCGTATGCTTGATGGAATCGTGGATATTTATCTGCCTGATGTGAAATATTTCAGTGACGAATTGGCGGCGCGGCTCTCGAAAGCTCCGAATTACTTTGAATTTGCGTTGAGTGCTGTTGCGGAAATGGTACATCAGACGGGAAAGCCGCAGTTCCGCGAGGACGGCAGTCTTGCCCGTGGAACAATTGTACGGCATTTGGTGCTTCCCGGGGAATATAAGGACAGCATAGAAGTCGTGAAGCGTCTGGGAGAACGGTTCGGCGGGGAGATTATGTTCAGCCTGATGAGTCAGTACACTCCGTTCGGACTTGTCAAATCGGATCAGTCGCTCACAAAATACAATCGCCGAATCACGACTTTTGAGTATCGGAAAGTTCTGGACGTGGTTATCTCTGCGGGGCTGGAGGGATATATGCAGGAAAAGTCCTCCGCGAAAGAGGAATACACTCCGATATTCGATTATGAGGGTTTATCTTGACTAACATATATTAAATATGATATAATATAATCAACATTACAACTTTAACAGGATAAATGCTTTAATTCGATAGTAGATAACATTGGAATTAAAAATATGATATAATATGTATGGGTATCAAGTACAGTGTACACCGTACTGGGGGTGTTTGCGATGATTAAACTATTATCACGGATTTTCATAAAGGACGGCGAAGAAAATACCACGAATCCCGCTGTGCGCGCCGCTTACGGAAAAATGGCGGGATATGTGGGTATCGCGTGCAATCTGTTGTTGTGCGCGGGTAAGTTCGTAGCGGGGGTTCTTTCGGGGAGCGTTTCCATTACAGCGGATGCTGTCAACAACCTCTCCGACGCCTCGTCAAGCATTATCAGCCTTATCGGGTTCAAGCTTTCCGAAAAGTCCGCAGATGAGGAACACCCTTATGGACACGGAAGATACGAATATCTGGCGGGATTTATGGTGGCAGCACTTATTATCGTAATCGGCGCGGAGCTGTTCCGCGACAGCGTGGCGAAAATTATCAATCCCACTGAGGTTGAGTTTGGAGTGATTTCGGTCGCGGCACTGGGAATTTCGATTCTTGTGAAGCTGTGGATGATGCTGTTCTACACGAAAATCGGGCGCAAAATCGGCTCGAACACCCTGAAAGCGGCGTCCGCAGACAGCCGAAACGATGTAATTTCCACGGCGGCGGTGCTTGCGGCGTTTGTAATTTCGCATTTCAGTGGATTGCAGTTGGACGGAATTATGGGTGCTTTGGTGGCGGTATTCATTATTTTCAGCGGAATCGGTCTGATTCGCGAGGCGATGAATCCCCTGCTCGGAAAAGCTCCCGATGAGGAGACGGTGGAGAATATCCGTAAGAAGATTTTATCGTATGAGGGAGTTCTCGGCACACACGACCTGATGATTCACGATTATGGTCCGGGGCGGCAGTTTGCATCCGCGCACGTGGAAGTCCCTTCGGATATGACGCTTATGGAGTGCCACGAGATTATAGACCGTATCGAGCGGGATTTCCTTTCGGAGGGACTGAATATGCTGGTTCACCCCGATCCAATCATAGAAGACGAATCCGAAACAGGGCAGATAAACGCCGAGCTTGCACGTATTGTCCGTGGGATTGACGAACGGATTTCCGTACACGATGTAAGGGTAGTTCCCTGTTCAAATGAAACAAAGGTGATTTTCGACTGTGTTGTTCCGGGTGACTGTGGAATTGATAAGGGCGCACTTACAGAGGAGATTACGCGATTTATGAGGGTCAAGTTTCCTGAATGCCGCCCTGTAATTACTTATGATTACGGTTACGCGGCTATCCCAAAAACCGAACGGGAGGAGTAACGATGCGCGTTGAGAAATACTATTTTCACGCCGATGTTTACAAATACACAGACAGACTGCGGCATATACTTATTATCGTTTTGATTCCTATTGTCGGGCTTTGTGTGTTCTGTACGGTGAATATCGTTCTGCGGTTGAATTCCCCGCTTGCGATATTGCTGTTCGCGGTAGTGGCGGCAAGCGTGCTGTTCGGGATTCTGTTTACTTTCGCGGCAGTGTATTTTACTGATAAGCGCATTCGCAGACACTCGCGATACACGTTTTTGGATATTGTTCCCCGCGCCGTGATTTACAGCGAATACGCCGGGGAGTTTGTGAGATACGGCGAGAGGATAATTCTGCGCCGGCTGTATGTAATTCCTTTCGCGGATTTGGAAAGCGTTTCGCGTAATCCGAAACAAGCCCCTCATGATATCACATTTAAGGGCAAAATCCGCGAATACTTTCTCGAAACCGACCGACTTGGCTATCATATTGACCCGGACGGAAATATCAAGCCTGATACCGCGATTCTGGAATACGGCTATTTTTCCGAGCTTACGGAGATTACCGTGAATAACCGTCTCGGAAATACCAAGCGAATCGAGCGCGCGGTGCTGTTCTATTGGGAGGAATTTAAGAACACTCCCGAGAAGAAGCCGTTTGATATTTCACAGTTTGTCCATGCGCGGCAAAAGCCCAAGCCCAAGACCTCCAACCCTGCACTGGAAGCCCCAAGCTTTAGCCGAAACTGGAAGTAGGAAAGCCAATGAACGACATACATTTTGTGGGAAGAATCAATGTTGAAATATTCAAGGTCGTTACCGAGGATATTCAAACAGATGAGGTAATCATTACCGATGTTCAGATTGAACACATCAAGCAACGCCACCCGAGTGATTATATGAGGTATTTCCAATATATTCGTGAAATTGTTGAAAGTCCTGATTACATATTAGAGGCAAATAAGCCCAATTCTGCAGTTCTGTTAAAGAGTATTTCTGAAAGTGGGAAAAGGTATAAGTTGGTTTTGAGATTCAAAATTTCAACTGATCCCGACGAATATAAAAATTCCGTAATCACTTTTTTGAGCATTGACGATAAGGATTGGAATAGATTATTAAAAAATAAAAAAGTACTTTACAAATACGAATAAATGTGCTATAATAAGAGTAGGCTAATAAGAGCTGTTTGAGGTGGAAGATTTCGTACAGTCCACACGCCGCCGGTACTGACAAGGACAGATTTCTGTTCTGAGAGATGCAGGAGAGTTGTACGCCTGCCGAACAGCTTAAGCTAACCTCTCCCGAGCAATCGGGAGAGGTTTTTTGTTCCCCCTTGACTTTTGGCAACAAATGTGGTATAATAAAGATAACGTTACAGTGATTGGTGTAAATATAAAGGCCGCGCTTAACCGAAGAGAGGAAATCCTGAAAATCGAGCTATACCGAACACCATAGGTGTGAGGTATAGCTCAGATAGTGCGGACGCAGTCCGCACGGTTTCAGGATTTCAAATTAAAATAAGGGGATAAAGATATGAAATTGGGAATGGTGGGTCTGCCGAACGTCGGCAAGAGTACCCTGTTTAACGCGCTTACCAACGCGGGCGCGGAGTCCGCGAATTATCCGTTCTGTACTATCGAGCCGAATGTCGGAATCGTATCCGTGCCAGATGAGCGGCTGGACGCTCTCGCGAAAATGTACAATCCCGAAAAGTTCAACCCCGCGACACTGGAATTCGTGGACATAGCGGGACTGGTAAAGGGCGCTTCCAAGGGCGAGGGTCTGGGAAATAAGTTCTTGTCGAATATCCGCGAGGTGGACGCGATCGTACACGTTGTCCGCTGCTTTAACGATGATAATATAATCCACGTGGATGGCTCTGTAAACGCGGCGCGTGATATCGAGACCATTAACCTGGAGCTGATTTTCTCCGATATGGAGATTCTTGAGCGTCGTATCGACCGCGCTAAAAAGGCTCTTAAGGGCGATAAAAGCGCGCAGGTTGAGGTGGACTTTTTCGAGAGCCTGAAATCTCACCTTGAGGAGGGAAAGTCCGCGCGGAGTTACAATTACACCGAGGATGAGTTGGCAATGCTTAAGGACACTCCCCTGCTTTCTAACAAGCCCGTAATTTACGCGGCTAACCTGTCTGAGGCGGATTTCACAGGAGATATCAATTCCAATTCCGAGTATAAGGCGGTATGCGAAATTGCCAAGGAGGAGAACGCCGAGGTTCTTCCTATCTGCGCGCAGATTGAGGCTGAAATCGCAGATATGTCGGACGAGGATAAGGCGATGTTCCTTGAGGAAATGCACCTTGAAAGCTCGGGGCTTGCGCGTATTATCAAGACGGGCTACCGTATGCTCGGGCTGATTTCGTTCCTCACGGCAGGGCCTGATGATGTTCACGCGTGGACAATCAAGAACGGCACTAAAGCTCCTCAGGCGGCGGGCAAGATACACACCGATTTTGAACGCGGATTTATCCGCGCGGAAATTGTTTCGTTTGACGACCTGATGAAATGCGGTTCAATGGCGGCGGCTCGCGAAAAGGGTCTTGTGCGTCTTGAGGGTAAGGATTATGTAATGCGGGACGGCGATATTACAACGTTTAAGTTTAACGTTTAGGAGATGAAATGAACAAGGTTATTCGTTGCAAAAACACAAACAACCGCAAAATCGTCGCGCTTTTGGTGGTTCAGGTATTTCTGGGGGTTTTTCCGATACTTATGCTGCTTGCGTTTGTGTTTTTGCGGCTTTATGAGCAACAGATTTTGGCGATTGTGTTTGTTGGGTTGATTTTTTTGTCCAACGCAGCGTATGTTATTGTCGGGCGGCGATACAATATCCTCAACAGCGGGCGGCGCGGTGAGAAGCAGTTATTTCGCGCGGTTAAGCGTCTGTCTGGGAATAATATCGTATTCTGTAATCTTCCCGTGCGGTATAAGCGCGGACGCTCCGAGTTGGATATGCTGATTATCAGTCACAAGGGCGTTATTATCGTGGAGGTCAAGAACCACTCGGGTACAATTCAGGGAAACTGGAAGGCGGATAAGTGGGAACAGCGTAAATACTACCGTGACAAGAACACCTCCCAACAGATGGACAACCCCATTAAACAAATGCGCCGTCAGCGGGATATTGTCAAGAGTATTCTTAATGCCGCAGGAGAAGACGTGTGGATAGATACGGTGCTGTATTTTTCAAGCGATAACGTCAAGTTAAAGCTGAATCTTCGCGAAACAGACTACGTCTGCCTTGGAAGTCGGGAGCTTATGCACTTTCTTGAAAGTTACGACCGCGGCGAGGTAATCTCCCGTTCGCGTATGGAGAATATCGCCAGAATAATGAATGAAGCGCGGGAGAACATATAAATTATAGTGAATGTATAAAATGGTGGTATAATAAAGGCAAGGGACGATTAGATGAATGACAAGTTTCGAATAGAAATTGATTTACAGTTTTTCTCAGAAAAAGATATTGAAAATCAAGAATCGGGTTCTCTGAAAAGAGCAATACGAAAATACCGCTTGCGAATCGATGAACATCGCGACAAGATTCAGAATCCTCAAAAATATGTAAGCAATTGGGATTCGCTTGATGAAAAGCGGCAAACAGGGCTTATAAAACACTGGAATAAGGAAATCAGAAATTTTGAGCAGTCAATCTCCGACAGGATTGAAGAGCTAAAAAAGAGAGGTGATTATGATGAATAAAAGCACTTTTGACTTTATACTCGAAAGGGTTGTGGACAATGCTTTAGATGCAGCACAAGAAAACGATGAGGATAAATCATTCCAATCCGGGAAAAAGTTGGCGTATTATGAAACGTTGGACACCATCAAGAATGAACTCATAGCTCACGATATTGATATATCGGAATACGGATTAAATACGGTTTTGGAGAAACTCCTGTAATTATTAAATTAAGGCATTGGCGAGCCTGATATAGTCGTCAAGCGTTAGTTCTTCGGGGCGCGCCGTGGGCTTGATTCCCAGTTCGGAGAGTGTTTTGGAAAGCTCCGCTTTGGAGAGTCCAAGTTCAGAAGATAGGGGATTTATAAGCTGTTTTCTCCGTTGTGAGAATCCTGATTTGATAATACGGAACATCAAACGCTCCTTGTCTATGGGGAGCGTTTTTGTGTTTTGTATATCCAGCCGAATCACCGCACTGTCCACATTGGGAGAGGGCATAAAGCTACCACGGTTCACACGGAACATCAACCGAGGGACGCTGTAATAATTCACCGCGTAGGTAATCGCACCGCAGTCGCGCGTTCCGGGAGCGGCGCATAGCCTGTCTGCGGCTTCCTTTTGAACCATCACTGTCATTGCTTTCACGGGAAGTCTGCTTTCCAGTACGCGCATTATCACGGGAGAGGTTATATAATACGGCAGATTCGCGCAGATAACCGTATCTTTTCCCTTGAACTTCTCAACAATGAGTTCGGATAGGTCAATTTCCATCACGTCCGCAAAAACGACCTCAACATTATTGAATTCCGCGAGGGTTTCCTCCAGAATCGGTTTCAAAGAGGTGTCGATTTCCACTGCGACTACCTTGTCATAACGCTTCGCAAGCTCGGCGGTCAGCACTCCGACACCTGTGCCGATTTCTAACGCGCACGCTTCCTCACCGATTCCGCCGAGTTCTGCGATTTTCGGGCAGACGGTGGGGTTTATGAGGAAGTTTTGTCCCAGCGATTTGGTGAAAGAAAACCCGTGCCGCTCGAACAAATCACGAATCATGCCGATGTTTGTAAGTTCCATTCAATAGCCCTCGCTTAAATTCAGGCTGTCGTCATTTTCAATCCAGTTTATCACGGGAAAGATTTTGTATTCCGTGGGTGAGGTGCGGACTATGACTTGTTCGATACCCGCGTTGATAATCATTCGCTTGCACATAGAACACGGCTCAACACTGCCGTCAAGCGCGCCCGTAGCCGCGTCAAGACAGGCGAGAAACAGCGTAGAGCCTATCATCTCGGAACGCGGCGCGGAAATTATGCAGTTTGCCTCGGCGTGTACCGAGCGGCAAAGCTCGTATCTCTGTCCCCGAGGAACATTTAGTTCTTCACGCGTGCATACGCCTCTGTCGGAGCAGTTGACTCTCCCGCGCGGAGCGCCGTTATATCCCGTGGCGATAATTTCATCGTTGTGTACAATAATAGCGCCGAAATTCCGCCGCAGACAAGTTCCACGTTCGGCGACTGTCTGCGCGATGTCCAGATAATAGTTGATTTTGTCGACTCTTGTCATTGTCAATCATCCTCTGTTGTGTCGTGTGATTACTTTTTGCGGCGTTTGTTCATCTGCTTGGAGATAAACGCCTTGTTCTGGATCGGTTTTCCGACCAGAGGAGCGTCTCCGGGACGGCGCGCCGGCTGCGGTGTCATCTGAATCTTTCCGTCAAACGCCGCGATGTATGTCTCTGCGATGTCAAGCTGCTTCGGCAGGGAATCCGTGCGGCGGCAATATTCGATAACCTTGTTGAATTCCGAGCGTGATTCCTCGATTCGTCCGAGATTTGCCAGCAGTTCTCCCAATACACAGGTATACTGAATCGCGGAATTCTCATTCCCCGCGCCGTTCTCCCCGGCAATAGCCTCGTTCAACTCACGGAGCGCTTTATCGTAATCCTCAAGATTAATAAACTGTATAGCCAATTCAAAATGAATGTTCATAATTTCTCCTTATTTTTTAATTGATAATATCAAGATATTGCGTATGTTTTTATTATAACACAAAAATCTTTGTTTGTCAATTATACCCGAAAAAAAACCATAAAATTCATACCGATTATGACATAATTCACTTCCCCGATATGGTAATATGTAGTTGGACTGTAAAATAATGGCTGATAGCCAAGGGGAAAGGAAATCAAAAATGGAGAAGTTAAGATTTAAAACAGGGGGATTTACTCGCGAAACGGCATTTTCACATTGGATTGATTTCGCGAAGAACGGCGCGGTTTGGGGAATTCTCGCGCTGGCTATGGGGCTTGGAGTATCAGCGTTTTCGTCAGCTCCGGACGCGGCGGCACTCGCGGCGGGACTGTCGGGAATGGGCGCGGTGTGCGCGTTTGTGGGCGGTGCTGTCGGAGCGTTGATTCACGGATTCCCCACCGCGATGATTGGACTCGGGGCGTTGGCGATTGTTCTTGTTGCGCGAATCATTCCCGATTTGGGCAAGCCAAAGCTCCGCGCGGCTGAACGTTGTATCTCGGCGGGTGCGGCGGTGCTGCTTTCGCGGATTGCCGAAACGGAGAACACTGCACAGCTCCTGTCCGTGATTGTGGCGGCGCTGTCCTCGGCGATTTTCGCATTGTGCGTGTGTATATTGCGCGATTCCGCCAAACTCGGCGGATTCGACATAACCGAGCCGCGCGACTGCGCGCTTGGCTGTATAGTCGTCGCGCTTGCGTTCTCGTCTTTGGGTGCTTTGGATTATCCCGTGATGAACATTGGGCGGATTCTGCTCGGATTCGCGTTGTTGACGCTCACGGCGCGGCGCGGCCTGTCGTGGTGCGCCGTAGTCGGAATCCCCGCGCTGTTGGGACTGTGCGCCGCGAACCCGCAAGTTGGCGCGGGGGGAGCGGTCATCGCGTTTTCGGCGGCGGCAAGCTGCGCGTTTACGCGTTTCGGGAAATCCGCGCGCGCTGTGGGATTTGTGTTCGCGGCGGCAATCTCCACGGTTATTACGGGGATTGACGAGGGTTCGTGGCGGATTTTACTGGAATGCGCGATTTCAGCGGCGGCGTTTTCGTTCGTTCCAATTGAGAAAATCGGCGCGTCCGAGGGGGATTTTTCGGACAGCACCGTGGCTATGATGCTCCGTGAGCGTTTGAATTTTGCAGCTGAGGCAATCTCGGGTATCGGTTCGGGGATAAACGCCGCCGCTGATACGCTTGACCGCCGTTACAATACCAATTTTGACCAAATTGCCGACCGTGCTGCGGACAGGGTTTGTCGCTCCTGCCCAAATTCGATGGTTTGCTGGGGGCGGAAATATGAGCAGTTCCACGCGGAATTCGGGCGACTTGTGACACAGATTCGCACAGGATTCGAGCTGACGGAATTTTCGATGTGTCCCGAATGCGCCGAGGAGTGTGTTAATCCAAGCGGCGTGGCAAGGGCGATTTCCGCCGAGTATTCGCGTTACATATCCGCAAAACAGGACGAACAGCGTATCCGTGAGCTGAGGAGAATTTACGTCGACCAGCTTGAGGGAATACGGGATATTCTGAAAGATATGGGAAATATTAAGTCCGATGTGAATTCCGCGTCGCGTAACAAATCCGCCGAACGCCGCGCCGAGAAGCTTCTCCGTGAGAGCGGCGTGGAATATCCACAGGCGTTTGTGATGTTTGACAGACGCGGAAAACTGCGCTTTGAGGCGTATGGTTCAAGCGAGCCGGATATTCCGAGAGAACAGCTCGGCGATATGTTGGAAAAGGCATTGGGACGCAATCTGGAATTGCCTGAGGTTTCGTCGGGAAGCGGACGATGCCGTATTACCGTGACGGAACGTACCGCGCTTTCCGCGAGAGTGGGCGCATATCAGATTCCGCGCGGGAAAAACAATGTCTGCGGCGATTGTTATGACACATTCACCGATCCGCGTGGGGATTTGTACATAATTCTTTCGGACGGTATGGGTACGGGAAGCCGTGCGCGGGTGGATTCCGCTATGGCGTGTATGGTACTCTCCAAACTCCTGAAAAGCGGAATCTCGCTGCCTGCGGCTTTAGAGACTGTAAACACGGTAATGATGGTGAAATCCGCGGACGAGAGCTTTGCCACTCTCGACATCTGTAAAATCGACCTTAACACCGGTGAATGCGCGGTCTACAAAGCAGGCGCGTCCACTACCTATATAAAGTCTGCGGATAAATTGGTTCGTGCGGCTCTGTCCTCTCCGCCGGCAGGTGTAGGCGGAAAGCTCTCCGTGCCGGTTCAGCGCTTTACCGTAGCCGCCGGGGACGTTATCCTTATGATGACGGACGGCGTTGTCCCCGATGAGCAGTGGCTCTCTCTGGAGCTGTCCAAGCCGTGTGAGCCGCGTGAGTTTTCGGAGCGCGTAGCCAAAGCTGCCAGACGTTCCGATGTTCGCGATGACGACATCAGCGTTATCACCGTTGCCGTTGGAAGGTAGCAGTTGTTAAAATATACTTACTCAAGTCGGATATATTCGTTTTCGATTGTCAACTAATTTTATTGGTTTTGCACAAATTCAAAATATTTTCAACATTATTTCCGTTTATTTTGCCTATGAAAACGAAAACCACCTTATTTTCATAAAAACCTTTGTGCAAAATTCACAAACATTAAAGAAAAAAATGACATTCTTCATAAATTATCAACAAAGTACTTGCAAAAATTTACATTCTATGTTACAATATGATTAAAGAAACACAGGTTGAATCGAGTATTTTTGGTGATAATAATCAAAAATCGGTTGACGTGTTTTTACATCGACACATAGATTCTATACAGAATCGTAATTTGAAATGGAGGTAAACGTAAAATGGCAATTGTAGTTCCCGAAAAATACAGTGTGCCGCTGTATCTGTTTCATCAGGGCGAAAACGCGCACGCGTATGATTTTTTCGGCTCACACAAGGACACCGAAAACGGTAAATCCGGCGTAGTATTTAGATGCTGGGCTCCTCACGCCAAATCCGTGAGCGTTGTTGGCGACTTCAATCACTGGGACAGAACACAATGCTTCATGAACAAAATCAGCGACGGCGGAATCTGGGAGGTATTCATTCCCGGAATCAAGCAGTTCGACAATTACAAATACAGCGTGGAGGCTCCCGATGGGCTTATCAAGTTAAAAGCCGACCCTTATGGTTATCACATGGAGCTTCGTCCGAACACCGCCACCAAGTTCTACGACCTGGACGGATATTCCTGGAAAGACAAAAAGTATGAGGACGAGCTGGCAAAAAAGAACATCTATGAAAGCCCCATCAACATTTATGAGGTGAATTGCGGCTCGTGGAAGCACAAAGACGGCAGAGAAATGAGTTACACGGAGCTTGCCGATGAACTTATTCCGTATGTTAAGGAGATGGGATATACCCACGTTGAGCTTATGCCAATCGGTGAGTATCCGTTTGACGGCTCGTGGGGGTATCAACAAATCGGATATTTCGCGCCGACCTCGCGTTTCGGAACTCCCCACGATTTTATGGGCTTTGTGGATAAGTGCCACCAAGCGGGTATAGGCATTATTGTGGACTGGGTTCACGCGCATTTCCCGAAGGACGCGGCGGGTTTGTACGAATGGGACGGCGAAAGCTGT
>CAYZQU010000001.1:50195-52293 GCA_964480645.1 uncultured Ruminococcus sp.
CCGACCCGTTCAAGCGGGAGCATAAGAGCTGGGGTACTCACATCTTCAACTGGGGACTTCCCGAGGTGCAGAGTTACCTTGTTTCCAACGCGAATTACTGGGTAGAAAAATACCACGTTGACGGTCTGCGCGTGGACGCTGTCGCGTCTATGTTGTATCTGGATTATGACCGTCGCGATGGCGAATGGCGTCCGAACAACAAGGGCGGCAAGGAGAACCTTGAGGCTATTGCGTTCCTGCAAAAGCTGAACGCGGCTTTGTTCAAGGAACACCCGAATCTGCTGATGGTCGCTGAGGAATCCACCGCGTGGCCGATGGTTACAAAGCCTGCGGACATAGGTGGGCTGGGCTTTAACTTCAAGTGGAATATGGGTTGGATGAATGATATGCTCCGCTATATGAGTATGGATCCGCTTGGGAGACCATACAATCACAACCTTGTTACATTCTCGTTCTATTACGCGTTCTCTGAGAATTTCGTGCTTCCGATAAGCCACGATGAGGTGGTTTACGGAAAGTGTTCGATGCTTGATAAGATGGGCGGTCCGCGCGAATACAGATTCAACTCTATGCGAACGTTTTTGGGGTATATGATGGCTCACCCCGGCAAGAAGCTGATGTTTATGGGTCAGGAGTTCGCGCAGTACAAGGAGTGGAATTTCCAGACGCAGCTTGACTGGGAGGTTCTCGAATTTGAGCCGCACTATAAGTATCATCAGTATGTAAAGGCAATCAACAAGTTCTATAAGGAAAATCCCGCGTTGTGGGAGTGTGACACAAGCTGGGAGGGTTTCCACTGGATTTCGGCGGAAGACAATCAGAATTCCGTCATCGCGTTCCGCAGAATCGCCAAGAACAAGGACGAACTTATTGTTGTCTGCAATTTCCAGCCCGTTCGCCACGAGGTGTACGAAATCGGTGTTCCGTATTTCGCGGATTACGAGGAGGTTATGAACTCGGACGATGTGGAATTCGGCGGCAGCGGAATCAAAAACGGCACAATTACCGCAGTGGAAAAGCCTATGCATGGCGAGCAGTACAGCATTTCAATTGATTTGCCACCTATGTCGGCGCTGTTCTTCAAGCCGCAGAATATCCGTGACCCGCACGCGGCGGTAGATGTGGAATTCGCAGAGGTTTCCACCGAGGAGGTAAAGGACGCTGATTCCGAAGAAAAAACCGAAAAGGCGGAATCTGTCAAATCTGAGGAGAAGTCCGAAAAGGCGGAATCCGTCAAATCCGAGGAGAAATCCGAAAAGACCAAATCTGAGGAGAAGGAATCGGTAAAGTAAATCGTATATTGGAGGATGCATTATGAACCATATAAAAAAGGAATGCGTCGCTATGCTTCTCGCGGGCGGACAGGGCAGCCGTCTGTACGCTTTGACGCAGGATATGGCAAAGCCCGCCGTTCCATACGGAGGCAAATACAGAATCATTGATTTCCCGTTGTCCAATTGCGTGAACTCCGGGATTGACACCGTGGGAGTGCTGACGCAGTATCAGCCGATGGTGCTTAATGAGTATATCGGAAACGGTCAGCCGTGGGGTCTTGACAGAGCGCACGGCGGGGTGCATGTTCTGCCCCCGTATGAAACCGCCCTCGGCAAGAGCTGGTATTCCGGCACGGCAAACGCGATTTATCAGAACATCAGCTTTGTTGACCGCTATAACCCTGAATATGTGGTTATTCTGTCGGGAGACCACATCTATAAGATGGATTATTCCAAGATGGTGGATTTCCACAAGGAAAAGAATGCCGATGCCACCATCGCCGTGTTGGAAGTTCCGTGGGAGGAAGCTCCGCGGTTCGGAATTATGACCGCCAAAGAGGACGGCACAATCACCGAGTTCGCCGAGAAGCCCAAAGAGCCTAAGTCTAATCTCGCATCAATGGGAATTTATGTGTTCACGTGGTCAAAGCTGCGTCAGTATCTTATTGATAACGAGAATGACGAAAATGCTACCAAGGATTTCGGTAAGAACATTATTCCCGCGATGCTGGATAACAAAGAAAAGATGGTTGCTTACCACTTTGACGGATACTGGAAGGACGTCGGAACTATCGATTCGCTGTGGGAGGCGAATATGGACGTTC
>CAYZQU010000002.1:0-6870 GCA_964480645.1 uncultured Ruminococcus sp.
CCTTAAGAATCCCGGTTCGCGCTTCGCGCGCCGGTACCACACGTTACGACGCTAAATCATAATTTACTTCATTAAACCAAGCTCCGCCAAATTCGTTTGGCGGAGCTGTAACTATATCAGTTGTTTACGGTGGGTTTGTTATCGGTGGGAGCGTCCTGCGGGGTTATGGGCGGCTTATCGGTCTTGAGACCGCTCGCTATAGCCTTTCCCTGAACGAACGAATTCACCATCTGCTTGAGGTCTATCCCGAGACCGTCGAGCAGTCCCGACGACGCCTGAGTAGTCGCCTCGGTGATGTCCTTTACAAGCTTCGAGGGGTTGCCGTCGCCGTACATCGTGATCTTGTCGATGTTCTCAAGCGGCTTGGCGATCGCTTCCGCGATGGCGGGCATCTGCTCGAAGTACATCTGCAATACGGCGGCTTCTTCCATTTTCTTCATAGCCTCTGCCTTCTTGTCGAGACCCTCTGCCTCTGCGAGAGCCTTGGCGCGGACAGCCTCCGCTTCCGCGATACCCTTCGCTCTGATACCTTCCGCTTCCTGCTCGGCTGCGAAACGTGCTGCTTCCGCGCGGGCTTTCTCGGCTGCCGCTTCGTTCTCGGCGGTCACGAGAATAGCCGCCGCTTCGTTTTTCTTCATTTGCAGTTCCGCCTCGGAGTTCTGGATATCTTCGTACTTCTTGGCTTCCGCTTCGCGCTGAGTCGTGTACAGACGCGCGTCTGCGTCCTGCTGGGCTGCGTACTTCTGAGCCTCGGCGGTCTTCTTTACCTCGGCTTCGAGGGCGCGCTCCTTGATCTCCGCTTCCTTCGCCTTGATCTCGACCTCTTTTTCCTGCTTGGCGAGGTTGGCGTTCGCGGTGGTGATCTCAATGGTCTTGCGCTGCTCTTCCTCTTGGATACGGTAAGCCGCGTCCGCTTCCGCCTGTTTGATGTCGGCGGCGCGTTTCAGCTCTGCCTGCTTTATCGACAGCTCGTTCTGACGAACGGCGATAGCGGTCTCGGAATCAACCTTCGCGTCGTTTGCTTTTCTGTTCGCTTCCGCCTGCGCTATGCGGATATCACGCTCCGCTTCCGCCTTGGAGATAGCGGCTTTCTTGCGGATCTGCATGGTGTTGTCGATACCCATATCGTTGATAACGCCGTTATCGTCCACGAAGTTCTGCACATTGAACGAAACGATCTCAAGACCCATTGCCTTGAGGTCGGGATCGGCGTTCTGACGCACCTTATCGGCAAACGCTTGGCGGTTGGAAATCATTTCCTCAAGCCGCATCTGACCAACGATTTCACGCATATTACCCTCAAGAACCTCCCGCGCCACGCCGGTGATGTATTGAGCATTCCGATTAAGGAAGTTTTGCTGCGCTCGTTCAATCGTTTCCGAATCGGGTGAAATTTTTACGTTTACCACAGCGTCAATCATAATGTTTATGTAATCCGCCGTGGGAACGGCTTGCGCCGTCTTCACGTCTACGGACATAAGCGAAAGCTCCAGCGTATCGCAGCGTTCAAAGAACGGCAGCTTGATTGCCGCCTTACCGATAACGACCTTGGCTTTCCGCCGCAGACCGCTTATGATAAACGCCTTGTCGGGCGGCGCTTTGCGGTAACCGGCGGCAAACATAATTATAATGATAACGACAATAATAATAGCGGGGATAACAAATCCTTTAATATCGGGCATAATAGTTCTCCTTTCGGGAATCACAAAATTGCTTTTTACAAATATATTATATCATTTTTGTGCGATTTCGTCAAGATACGTGGAAAATTTTCTGCGTTTTGCACAAAAAGAACAATGTTTTTTATGTTATAACAGCCAATTGTACAATTTCCACAATCCGGTGGAAAATATTTGTTGAGTTTAACAATTGACGATTTGAGAAATTTGATTTATTATAAAAGAGTGTTATTAGAATAAAGGTGGTCGTTTATATGGATATTTTACAGCGTATCATCAATATGGATAAGGCAGCGGCAGAGCGCGCCAAAAAGGCGATAGAGCGCGAAAAACAGCTCTCGGACGAACAGGGCAGCCGCGCTGATTTGGAACGCGATGAGCTTGTAGCCGCAGAGCGCGCCAAAACCGACGCGTTTGTCGCCGAGCAGGAGCAGAAGCTTTCCGAGAAACTCTCACGCGCCGAAAAGACCCGCGCCGAGCAGTGCACCGCGCTGGATGAGCGTTTCAACGCTCATAAGTCGGAGTGGAAGTCCGAGATTTTCACGCGGATTACGGAGGGAAAGTAAATGTCAGTTTCTTCCAGAGCGTCCAACGCCGTGATAGCAAAGGCGCGCGCGATATTCGGACATTCGCTCTCTGCGGAGGATTATATTCAGCTTTCGTCCAAGGAAAGCGTTTCCGGTGTGTGCGCGTACTTAAAGCAGACAGCGCGTTACGGAGCGGCGCTCTCGTCGGTAAATCCGCAGACCGTCCATCGCGGACAACTCGAAACAATCCTCAAGCGGTCGATTTTCGATATTTTCGAGAGCTTCCATAGGTTCGATTTCACCGAAAGCAAGAAGTTTTTCGAGTATATCGTAATGCAGCGGGAGATAGACGTGATATTGTCAGCTCTTCAGGTAATTTCAAGCGGAAATTCCGAGAGCTATATCGCCCGCTTGCCGATGTTTTTGACCAAGCATTCCCAAACAGATTTGGCGGCGCTCGGCACGGCAAAAAACTACGTTGAGGCGGCAGAACTCCTCGCCGGAACAACGTTCTCAAAATCAATCGGTTCGCTTCTGATAAATGCCGCCGAGTCGGGAAAGCTGGATATCGGCGAGTGCGAACGGAGATTATACACGCAGTATTATATGGCTACCTTGAAAACCGCTGAAAAAAACTTTCGCGGCGGCGAAAAAAAGGAACTCAAGCGCGTGATTCTGCGGAGTATAGATATGCAGAACGTGGTTATGCTGTATCGGCATACACGCTTTTTCGGGGCGGACAGCGGCACAGTCAGGGGAAAGCTGATTCCGTTTAAGTATCGGCTTTCGGACGAAGCAATAGAGCGTCTGGCAGCGCAGAAGGACATTGCGAAAATTGCGGCGGAGCTTGAGAACATCGGTTATAGGTCAAGCAACACGCCCGACACGGTAGAACAACTTACCGAGCGCATAA
Source organism: uncultured Ruminococcus sp. (assembly GCA_964480645.1). Classification (GTDB taxonomy): domain Bacteria; phylum Bacillota; class Clostridia; order Oscillospirales; family Ruminococcaceae; genus CAG-115. Next base: position 3,120 of record CAYZQU010000002.1, read on the forward strand.
GTCTTGATAGCCTTAGAAAGACAATGCGTCTGTCGCAAAGCTCGTCAGTGGTATATTTTGCGCTTTCCGAATGCCTGAGTATCGAACTGAACAACATAAAAACACTGATAGAGGGCGTTCGTTATGGACTAAGCGGCAGTGAAATTCTTGAGATGATAGTAATATAAAATTTCAAGAGCCTATTAAGAACGACGACAAATTGAGAACGCAAGCGGCGCATCGTACCGCGCAGCGTGCGGTGTAACGTTTAGCAAGCGAACCTGAAATGTGGCAAAGCCGCATTTCAGGTGTGCGTTTTTGGATTTGCTATTTAGATAAGGGGTGATATAATGAGCATTGAAAAAATGTCGCTGATGTCGGTGGAAGGACCGGCGGAATTGATTGACAGTGCGCTGATGGCGTGTTGTCAAAGCCGGAAGTTCCAGATATCATCAGGCGGCACGGTGTTGCGAAATCTCGGAGAGCAAAATCCGTATTTGGGAATATATACAAAGGTTCGTGATATGGCGGTAAATCTCAAAATCAAGCCGGAATATATTGATTTTAAGTATATTCCATACGAAACCGCCGAGGATTTTGAGAAGTATTTCAATGAAATTTCGGGGCGGTATAACGAGGTTTATTCACGGTATACACAGGTAACACAGTCGTTGCGGGAGCATCGAGAAACCGAAGCGTATCTGCGACATCTTCCGGGAATGAACGTGTCGTTTAAGGAATTGTATGAGATGAAGTACGTAAAAATGCGTATCGGACGTCTTCCGGCGGAAAATAAGGAGAAGCTCGGATATTATACGACAAAATGCTTCGTGTATATTCCATTTGAGGAATCTCCCGATTACGTCTACGGAATTTATCTTGTTCCCGTGTCACGTGTAGATTTCGCCGATGAGGTGATGATTTCGCTGGGATTCGAGCGAACAACACTTCCGAATTACCTTGAGGATAACGCCGAAGACGCGGAGAAAAAACTCTACGAAAAAATCACCGCCGAGGAAAAGGAAAAAGAGCTTGCCGAGCAGGAACTGGCATATCTTACTGACGAAATCCGCGATAAGCTTAAAGCGGTTATGGTGAAGCTGAAGTATAAGTCGGATTGCTTCGAGCTGCGCCGAAAGGCGATAATCACCGATGGAAAATTTTCGTTTTCAGGATTCTGCCCAAGCCGCGATTTCAAGACGGTTGAGGAAGAATTACGTCAAGCCTCGGAAAATATAATTTGTACCGAAGTGCCGTTTGATAAGAAAAAAATGGCGGCAAGCGTTCCGGTGCGGCTTAAAAATAACCCGATTACCCGTCCGTTTGAGATGTTCGTAAAGATGTACGGACTGCCGACCTACGGTCAGTTTGACCCCACACCGTATGTCGCGTTTACGTATATGATTCTGTTCGGATTGATGTTCGGAGATGTGGGGCAGGGATTGGTGGTAACGCTGTTGGGGCTGTTGCTTACCAAACTGACAAAAAACGGTCTCGCGCCGATTATGACGCGTCTGGGAATATTCTCGATGGCGGGCGGATGTATTTACGGTTCTGTATTCGGAATCGAAACTATAATCAAGCCGATTTACCACCGAGAGCAAATCTGGAGTAGTGTCTGCAAGCTGTTCGGCGGACTGGGAATCCCCGAACATCCCGAAAACATATTTCAGGCGGCGACAGTGGTCTTGCTGTTCTCGTTAGGAATAGGAATAATCCTGATTTTGATTTCGATGGTGTTCAATATGGTGTTGAAATTCAAGTCGGGAAATCTCGCCGAAGCGATTTTCGGCGTAAACGGCGCGGCGGGAATTATTATGTACGCGTCGCTTGTAATCGGACTTGTCGGAACATTGCTGTTCGGCTTAAAGATTATGAACGCGGCGTATGTCCTTTGCCTGATCGTATTGCCGATACTGCTGATATTCTTCAAAGAGCCGCTTGGAAATCTGATTACAGGCAGAAAGCCCGCCGAAAAAACAACAGTCGGGAATTTCATCATCGAGAACTTTATCGGACTGTTTGAAGCTGCAATCAGCTTTTTGTCCAATACAATGTCGTATCTGAGAGTCGGCGGATTCGTATTGTCGCACGCGGGATTTATGTTGGTGGTATCCCAGCTTGCTGGAACAGCGAATTCCGGCGCTCCGATTACCGCGAAAACGGTGATAGTTTACATTATCGGAAACGCGATTGTAATGGCGATAGAGGGACTGTTGGTGGGAATTCAGGTTCTCCGTCTGGAGTTTTATGAGGTGTTCAGCCGATTCTATGACGGAAACGGAGTTGCGTTCAAGCCGGTGGAAATTGAGCTTGACACACAATGATACAGTTGACAGTGTATAGTTGACAGTTGACAGTTAAGGTGCGCGCTGTAATTTCCGTCAACTTAACCGGGTAGAAACGTAAATTTGAAACGACCTATCCGAGAACAGTGCAAATTCAAAACGCAAGCGATGCCGAGCACCGAAGGTGTGAGGTATCGCTTAGCGAGCACAAATGAAATTCGCAAAGCGAATTTCATTTGTGCGGTTTTGAATTTGCCATTTAGATAAGGAGAAGAATATGAAGTACGTATTGATTTTTGGATTACCTCTTATAGTGGTTGCGGCAATTTTGCTGCCATTGATTCTGAACCTCAAAAAGGGAAGAAAGCCCTCAAGCCGTAAGCACGCGATAATCGCGAACATAGCAAGCTTTTTCGGCGTAATGGCGATTATGACGGTCCTGCCGCTTACAGGCGCGTTCGCGGAGGTCGCTGACGCGGCTAATACAGCAACTTCAGGCGGACTTGCGGAGGGCTTGAAATACATCGGCGCGGCGCTCTCCACAGGACTCGGAACCATCGGAACAGGTATCGCGGTAGGCGGAGCAGCTCCCGCAGCAATCGGAGCGGTCAGTGAAAATGACAAGTCATTCTCAAAGGCATTGATTTTCGTGGCTTTGGGCGAAGGCGTTGCGATTTACGGACTGCTGATTTCGATTCTGATTTTGTTCGGTTAATGAGGAGAATATGAAATTTTATCTTATCAGCGATAATATCGACACACAAATGGGAATGCGTCTGGCGGGAATAGAGGGAACAGTCGCGCACACTGTCGAGGAAGTCACAGCCGCTTTGGATTCCATATCAGCGAATGAGGAAATAGCAGTGGTGCTGATGACTGATAAACTGGTGAAGCTCTGCCACGATAAGGTGTACAAGATAAAGCTGACGCAGCGCCGACCGCTGATAGTTGAAATCCCCGACCGCCACGGCAGCAGCGGCGCGATAGAGGCGATTTCCAAGTATGTCGAGGAATCAATTGGAATTAAGCTGTAAATAAAGGAAAGCTATCCTAGGCGATACGCAAATTCAAAACGCGAGCGGCGCGTTACACCGCAAAGCGGTGTAACAGGTCGCTCAGCGAGTACAAATGAAAATTGTATAGCAATTTTCATTTGCGCGTTTTTGAATTTGCTTTTAAAATAAGGAGCTGATTTTATGAATTTAGACGCAATGAACACCTCGAAAATCGAGATGTTCCGTGCAAATATAAATAAGCTTGCGGACGAGGAAATCTCCGAGCTGACGGCGCAGATTCGTGAGAAAAGAAACGCTGCGGGAAAGCGTCAGGCGGAATTCGCTACGCGCGAGGCATTGGCGCGCGTCCACGCGGAGCAAAACGCCGCTGCGTCGCGATTCCGCAAGGAGTTTTCGCGGTGCGATTTTGAAACGATGAAAGCCGTCCGCGCACACAGAAAAGAGCTTATCGTAAGAATTTCCGAGGAG
>CAYZQU010000002.1:6880-11500 GCA_964480645.1 uncultured Ruminococcus sp.
CGGATTTGGCGAATTACGCGGAGTCCGATAAGTATGAGGATTACCTCAAGCGCGGAATCGAAAAGTCAAAGTCCGAATTAGGCGCGGATTGCGTGATTTTCGCCGCCTTGCGTGATGTGGAGCGCGTCCGCGGATTGTGCAAAAACGAGGTTCGCGCGGACAGGCAGATCCGCCTTGGCGGAGTGTGCGCGTTGAACGAAAAGCGCGGACTGTTCTGCGATTACACGCTTGATAGGGCGCTTGAGGACGAAAAATCCGCGTTTACCGATAAGGCGGAATTGCGCCTGTAAGAAAGGGAAGAAGTCTTTTGAATACGATTTATTCTATTAACGGTCCTGTCGTAAGAGCTGCGAACACGCGCGATTTCTCAATTCTCGAGATGGTTTACGTTGGGGAAAGAAAGCTTATCGGAGAGGTTATCGGTGTCACCGATGAGTTCACCACGATTCAGGTTTACGAAAATACTGCGGGTCTGAAAATCGGAGAGCCGATAGAGGGCACGGGCGCGCCAGTCTGCGCGAATCTCGGACCGGGGATAATCTCGAACATATTTGATGGGATAGAGCGCCCTCTGCGTGATATGACCAAGCTGAACGGAGCGTTTGTCGCCGAGGGAAACAGCCTGTTTTCACTGGATACCGAAAAGGAGTATGACGTAACAGTCATCGTCAAAGCAGGCGACAAACTGCGCGGCGGAGACGTTTACTGCACTTGCCCCGAAACCGCGCTGATTACGCATAAGTGTATGGTTCCGCCGAACATAAGCGGTGAGGTGATTTTCGCCGTTGAAAGCGGAAAATACAAAGTGCTTGATACAATAATCAGGCTCAGGCAAGAAGACGGCACGGAGCTTCCGCTGACGATGGTACAAAAGTGGGCAATAAAAAAACCACGTCCGATAAATAAACGCTTGCCGATAACTCGACCGCTTATCACGGGACAGCGCGTTATAGATACGGTTATTCCGATTGCCAAGGGCGGCGCGGCGGCGATTCCCGGCGGATTCGGCACGGGCAAGACAATGACTCAGCACCAACTGGCGAAGTGGTGTGACGCGGATATAATAGTGTACATCGGCTGCGGTGAGCGCGGAAACGAGATGACACAGGTTCTTGAGGAGTTCGGAGAGCTTATCGACCCGAAGTCAAACCGCCCGCTGACCGACAGAACGGTGCTTATCGCGAATACCTCCAATATGCCCGTGGCAGCGCGTGAAGCGTCTATCTACACGGGAATCACACTTGCGGAGTATTACCGCGATATGGGTTATCACATCGCAATAATGGCGGACTCCACATCGCGCTGGGCAGAGGCTCTGCGTGAGATTTCGGGACGTCTGGAGGAAATGCCCGCCGAGGAGGGCTTCCCGGCGTATCTGCCAAGCCGCCTGTCCGAGTTCTACGAGCGTGCAGGATATGTTGAAAATCTCAACGGCACTGAGGGAAGCGTTACAATAATAGGCGCGGTATCCCCACAGGGTTCGGACTTTTCCGAGCCTGTTACACAGAATACCAAGCGTTTTGTACGCTGCTTCTGGGCATTGGATAAGTCGCTTGCGTACGCGCGTCATTACCCCGCAATCGACTGGAATACAAGCTATTCCGAGTACGTTGACGATTTGGCGGACTTTTATAATAAGGTAAGCCCTGATTTTATGAGTTTGCGTCAGGAAATCACCAATATTTTACAAGAAGAAACCAAGTTGATGGAGATTGTAAAACTCATTGGCGCGGACGTTCTGCCCGACGACCAGAAACTCGCGATTGAGACCGCGAGAGTTGTCCGTGTGGGATTCCTTCAGCAGAACGCGTATCACAAGGACGACACGTATGTGCCGCTCGAAAAGCAGCGCCTGATGATGAAAGTAATCGTCGAGCTGTATCACAAGTCGCTTGACGCGTTGAAAAACGGAGTTCCCCTGTCGGATATTATGGCAACAGGTCTGTTTGACAAGGCGGTTAAAATCAAGTACGATGTTCCCAATGATGATTTGAAGAAATTTGACGAATATTTTACGGAAATTAACAGTGAAATCGGCGAATTGTCCGTTTAATGGAGGGCTGAAATGAGTTTGCAGTATGTGGGACTTAAGGAAATAAACGGTCCTCTTGTGGCATTGGAGGGCGTATCGGGCGTATCGTACGATGAAATCGCGAAAATTCGCCTGAACGATGGCACAGAGCGTATCGGGCGCGTTGTGGAATTGGCGGGCGATAAAGCGATTCTGCAGGTATTTGAGGGAACAAACGGAATCTCTCTTGAGAATACCAAGACTATCTTTTCCGGAAAACCGCTTGAAATACCGCTTGCAACCGAGATGCTCGGGCGTGTGTTCAACGGCGCGGGAAAGCCGATTGACGGATTGGGCGCGGTGTTCCCCGAAAAGATGGGCGATGTCAACGGACAGTCGCTGAATCCCGTTGCGCGTCAGTATCCGCGTAATTATATCCACACGGGAATCAGTTCCATAGACGCTTTAATGACGCTTATCCGAGGACAGAAGCTGCCGATTTTCTCCGGCTCGGGATTGTCGCACAACAAGTTAGCTGTACAGATTGTAAAGCAAGCGCGCTTGACGGGCGCGGATGCCGAGAACAGCGATTTCGCGATAGTATTCGCGGCAATGGGCGTACAGAACGACGTCGCGGATTATTTCCGCCGCAGCTTTGAGGAAACGGGTGCGTCCGAGCGCGTATGTATGTTCCTGAATTTGTCTAATGACCCGATCATTGAGCGTCTGCTTACACCGCTTTGCGCGCTGACCGCCGCGGAATATCTCGCGTTCGAGAAGAATATGCATATTCTGGTAATAATGACGGATATGACAAGTTATGCCGAAGCATTGCGCGAGTTTTCGTCCTCAAAAGGCGAAATCCCCGGACGCAAGGGCTATCCGGGGTATCTGTATTCCAATCTGGCGGCATTGTACGAGCGCGCGGGCGTTATCGAGGGCAGTACCGGTTCGGTGACGCAGATTCCGATTCTGACAATGCCGAATGATGACATCACCCACCCGATCCCCGACCTTACCGCATACATCACCGAGGGGCAGATCGTGTTCGACCGCGAGCTTGACCAGAAAGGCATTTATCCGGGTGTATCGGTGCTGCTGTCGCTTTCTCGTCTGATGAAGGACGGTATCGGCGAGGGTTACACCCGCACGGATCACTCGGCGGTTTCAAATCAGCTTTTCGCGGCGTATGCCAAGGTGCAGGACGCGCGCTCTCTCGCGTCGGTAATCGGCGAGGAGGAGCTTTCGGAAACCGACCGTGCGTATATGCGGTTCGGACGCGTCTTTGAGGAAAATTTCCTGAATCAGGGCTTTGATGAGAACCGCTCGATAGACGAGACTCTCGACCTCGGCTGGGATTTGCTGTGTATGCTGCCTAAGTCCGAGCTGGACAGAATCGACGAGAAGCTTCTTGATGAGAAGTACGACCCCGAACGCGCAACACGTTTTGAGGGGTAGGCGCAAACCGCACTCACACGGTGCGAAACTGCGTAATTACAAAGTCTCTCACGTGGGACTTATACAATTGTTCCGTCAATTAAATATTTCCAATGCGCCGGCTTGAATTTGTGTGTTTGTGTAGCTATGGGCTTTGGCAGCGATTTGTGATGCTAACTTTGGAAAAGTTTATTTGGAACATCAATAATTTATAAGCTACATGTGGACATCTTCACGGAAATCTCGCAATTCCAGTTGCGTAAACGCTCTTGGCGAGAGAACGTATTCCAATACGTACTTCGCGGTGCGTTTTGAGGAGTGGCGCGAACCGCCGTACTTCTCTGGTATGACGCCGCGTAATCACGGAGCTTTTCTTGTGAGGTGCTGTTTCAAGGGGTTGATTTCTTGCCGTGGTGTTACTGCGTTACAATTTGATTTGCAAAGTGGGGTGAAGTGCAGATTCCGCGTTGAGGGATTTGCTTACAAATATGCAGATTTTTCCAACTAAGGGCAACCTGATAAAGGTTAAACGCCAACTAAAGCAGGCTCAGCTCGGCTATGAGCTGATGGACAGAAAGCGGAATATCCTTGTGCGGGAGATGGTTGCTTTGACTGACGAGGCAAAGGCTTTGCGCGCGAGTTTCGACAGCACCTACTCCGAGGCGTATAAGTCGCTTGCGCGTGCCAATATCACGATGGGTGTGGTAAGCGAGATGGCAGAGAGCTTTCCGGTAGAGGATTCGCTGAGGCTTTCGGTGAGGAGCGTTATGGGTGTGGAACTTCCAAAAATTTCCGCAGATATTCATCCCGTGAAATCTCCCGATTACCCTATGCAGACAACAAATTCTGCGTTTGATTACGCGTATATCTGCTTTAACGAGGTAAAGGAAATCACCGTGCGGCTTGCCGAGGTGGAAAACAGCATTTATCGTCTGGCTATCGCTATCAAGAAGGTTCAGAAGAGAGCAAACGCTCTCAAGAACATTATGATTCCCAAGTTTAATGAGCAGGTAAGGTTTATTACGAACGCTCTCGATGAGAAGGAGCGCGAGGAATTCTCGCGGCAGAAGGTCATTAAGAAACGCAAGTCAAGTTGAAAATTTTTGTGAAATGAAACCATTTTCATAAGTCGGTGGATTATTTTTGTGACTAGTGCGCCAGGGGGGGGGGGG
>CAYZQU010000002.1:11510-18864 GCA_964480645.1 uncultured Ruminococcus sp.
AATTAAACAATTTTCAAAAATGGTTGTTTTTTTTTTTTTAAAAAAAAAAAAACCCCCCCCCCCCCCCCGTCGTTTTGCACAAATTTTGAGTTGAAAAGTGAAAAACTATTGACACTTTTGTGCAAATAGTATATAATATTCATAACGAAATTATTGTGGCATTTTGCCATAAACCTAAGATGAGGTGATCGTTATGAAAAAGAACTTAATGGCTATTTTAACAGCATCTTCAGTCGCTGTCATGGCGATGGGAGCAACTTTGGCGGTATATGCGGATCTCGTGTTTGAGGAAAATGGTCCTGAAGTTTATGCACGGGACGAAGCCGGGACATACGAATTTAATTTATATGGTGGAGAACTGAAAATTCTAAAGTCCGAGGGGTTTGACAACTGGAGAGCGGGATTGGAGGAAATCAGTTCTAACTCGGATTATAATTGGTTTACTACATATAACCGATTCAAAAAGGTTTCCTTTTCGGATGAGATTACGGAAATTCCCGCACACGCGTTTGAAGGCTTGACAAATTTATATGATGTGGAGCTTGGGGAGAATGTAACGGAAATCGGCGAGAGAGCATTTGCGGGCTGCACAAACCTCGGAAGAACCGAAAATTTGGAAACTCGTCCCGGCAGCGGCGAGTGGGTTAGTCAACCGCATAGTGTAAGCTTAGACTATGCTTTGACAACAATCGGCGAGAGCTCGTTTGAAGGCTGCACAGGTATTATGGACATAACGATTCCGGAAAATGTCACAGAAATCGGTAAAAGGGCTTTTGCAGACTGCACCTCGCTCGGAATGGCGGAGGAATCCGAATATTTGAACGATTCCAATATTACAGAGATAACATATTTGGTTCATAGACTTGATTTTGCAAGTGATTGTAAAATCAAGTGTATTGGCGAGGGTGCTTTTTCAGGTTGTACTTCCATTTTGCAAGTGAATTTCCCGAATCATATCGAAACAATCGACAAGCGAGCGTTTGAGGGTTGTACATCTCTTTTTGAAGTTAATTTGGAATATTGTTACTCGCTTAAGACAATTGAAGAGTTAGCGTTTTTTAATTGTATTTCGCTTACAAAGGTTGTATTCCCCTGTAATGGTGTTAAAGATATGTATAAGCCATATACTGAGAGTGAGCCGTCGAAGTACACAATAAAGAAAGGGGCGTTTCGTAACTGTTCGTGGCTTGAAAATGTTTTCCTTTCATATAATGTGGGTTTGGTTGAGGACGGTGCTTTTTATAAGTGCAAGAATCTGAAGTACATAGGATATCCTAATAGGCTTATTGACTATGGTGACAACTGTTATTATATTGACGCGGAGGTCAAACTCGGTAAATACAGTACACAGGATGAGGCGGTTGAGTCTGTCACCCCCGATGAAAATGTCACAGATAAGGCTATTATCTACGCTCCGCCTGAGGTAACGGTTTTCGCGTTTGACCAGTTAGATTATGATGAAGTATCACAGATGGCGGATGAAGTATCACAGATGGCGGAAGAGAAGGCGGGAGATAAGCCCGAGGATAATACTTCTGACGAATATGCTGAATGGGAGAATAGATATAATGAACTTGTTAGCAATCTAACCAATAATCTAAATGGTAAACACCGTATTTATATTAAGCAAACATCAAAAGACGGAACAAATTACATTCCCGAAAAAATTTATATGGATGGGGATATTGGTATTTTCAAATCTACCCCTAATGATATAATCTTAGACGTTGAAATGGGGTATGCGTGTCCGGAATGTGGCAAAGAACTTGAGGTTGATGAATGGGGTTATGCTACTTGTTATGACCATGAGTGGTGGATAGATGGCAAACCATACTACAACTTCACCGAGCCTGATGGATATAAGATGATTGTAAATGTCTTGAGCGGCACTACCAGTTATGATGTACCGTTTAGAACACCCAGAAGCGCAGCCGATGTTATGGAGCCAACATCCGTATTCGGCAGTGATTGTATTGTAATTAATACATCGGGAGGTTATGTCATCAAAATGAAAAACCCGGATGATAACTCCAGCACACCCGAGGAATCAAGCGATTCATCAAGTGAATCTGAATCAAGCGATTCTTCGAGTGAACCTACCAGCAGCGAGCCTACATCATCCGATCCTCCGCCTTATGTTCCGCCAATAAACGATGATGACCCCGTAGAGCCTGACCCCGATTCAAGTGACGATTCAAGCGAACCCGAATCGAGCGAGCCTGATTCAAGCAATTCGGAAGATGAGTCCAACGCGTCAAAGCCTACGGACGTACCGCATAGCAACAGCGATTCGGTTGGTTCTGTTCCGAATCCGCCGGATAACAATCCCAACACGGGAGTGCGGCTTTTTGCACCGGCAATTTTTGCAGGCGCGGCGATTGTAGTTGTAGCAGTTAGACGCAGAAAAATGAAGTAATCATTGTTATTAAAAATCCCTCCGGAGACGGGGGGATTTTTTATGGAAATTGTTGTTTAACATGATTTCTTGCTGTGAAGAGATAATCCCCCTTAGAAGGGGGATTATTTTATGTGTGGATTTTGCGTTTTTTTGTTATCTTAATCACCACAATAAGAATCACCGCGATTATCAACGTCGCGCCACCCGCTATGAACGGAAGGGGGCTTGATTTGGTCTGTGTTACGCGGAATGTACCGCTTGTGCCGTGCATTTTTATCTGAATGTATTGTCCGCTGCGCGTGGACTCCAATTGACGCCATTTGCCGTCAATCTGCTGTTCCACTGTTACATTGCCCGTTGGGATTTGAATCCGCACCGGAATGGTGCTTGAGTCGGTGAGAGATGTTCCTGTCAATGTGACTATGATTGTGTCGCCGTTTTCTTCGGCGTGAAGCTGCACTTCGTCCGTGAACTGCCCTTCAGCCAGTGCCAACGCAAGCTTTCCGCGCGTTTCGGAGCTTGCCACGATAGTGATCCACGGCTCATAGACCGCGTTAAGCGTTATGTTTGAGATACGTCCTGTTGTGTCGAATTTTTCCCATTTTCCGAACGCGTCGTCGCGCGCAGGGACTTCGGGAAGCTCAATTTTTGAGAGGTCCTCGCCGTAATCAAACGGGATTTTCGCTACCACAACATCGTCCGCGATCAGGGTCAGGCAGAACTCGGTGAACTCTCTTGGGATTCCGTCCATATCCGCAAGCACTGCGAATGAAATCGGTTCGGCGCGGTCGGTGTAGCTGATTCCGTCCACGGCGGCTGTTCCCATATTTACAAAGCGGTTTCCCGAAAGGATTCCATCAGGATTTACATTTCCCGATATTGCGCCGATGTATTCCGCACCCTCGGTGATCGTTACGATTGCGTAACAATCTCGCAACGTGTTGGCAAAGCCTGTTATGCCGCCGATGTAATTTCCGCCCGAAAGCTCGCATTTTGCCCAATTTTCGCGCACCACGCCCTCGGAATAGCCCGCGATTCCGCCGACATAACTGCCGCTGTCGCTGGATACCGCGCCGAGGTTCAGACAGGAGAGCGTTGTGCCAAGCTCCATTCGACCGACTATGCCGCCTGAGCAATCCTTTTTCGCGGTGACTGTTCCATAATTTTTGCTGTTCTGAAGTACGGATTTCGTTTCAAGACTCGCACCGAGGCGGGAGTCGTTTTCGGACAAATCCCCCTCAGGGTCGAGGTCAAGCTCTATCGCCATTATTCCGACGATTCCGCCTATATTGCGGTCTCCCGCGACTTCACCGCGATTGGTGCAATCGGTGACTTTGCCTTGACGCGTCAGGGATATTTCCTTATCCGAGGTGTCCTGAATCGTGTCTGAGGGGTGCGAGATGTCGTCTTTTACATCGGATATTGTGTCAATTACCAAATCGGTGATTTTACGGCATTGGGCGTTTATCGCGCGCAAGTCTTCCATGATAACGTTCATATTCGCATTGGCACTGCTGTTTAATGCTTCTACATCGTCTGAAATAGCGGAAACGCTTTCATAGAGCGAATCACCTGATTTGCGGAAGTCCTCTCCAAGCAGCAGAAACTCGCGCGGACCGTTTTCGGTTAGTGTGTCCACGGCTTCGCCGATTGCAGAAAACGCGCTTTGAAGTGATTTCCCCGCATCGGAAATCAGATCCGAGGCGGATCGGAGCTTTTCCAGAGCGCGTTTCGCGGCTTCTGATGCAGGCTTTATATCGTCTGCGGCGTTTTCAAGACTTCCGAGCGCGCGGTCGAGATTTTTCGCCGCTGAATCAAGATTGTCCGACGCTTTTTTCAGTATGTCAAAGGACTGATTGAGTGCAGGCTCTAAACGATTCCAAGTATCTTCAATTGTGTTGATTACATCGTTGATATCCGGATTTTCGGGGATTTCGGGAAGTTCCGGAATTTTTGGAATCTCGGGGGTTTCCGAGTCGTCGCCGAGCGCGTTGTTAAGTTCGCCGGCAGCGGAATTTATCTCTCCGAGCGCGAAATTTAAGTCGTTTGCCGCCGTGATAAGTTTTTCCGTACCCTCGGACTGTTTATCCGTATCACCATCGGTTATTGCGTCCGAAAGAATTTCAATCGCTTTTTTGAAATTCTCGGACGCTTTGGAGAGATCATCGGCGGCTTTCCGAAAGCTGTTAAGCGCGGCGCGCACATCGTCCGCCGCAAGCTCCGCCAGATCCGCTATATATTCGAGGTCGTCTATTACGGAGCTTAGCTCCTTTGACATTTTGGAGAGGTTTTCGGCGGCGTCGGAAAGTTCGTCCGCCGCTATGGAGATCTTATCCAGCGCGTTTGTTAAATCAACGGACGCGGCGTTTATCACGTCCATATTGCCGTCCACGAAGTCTGAGATTGTGTCCAGCATGGATTTCGCGCTTTCCTCGGCGGTGTCAGTGTATTTTTTCATCGAGGTCAGTCGGCGGGACACGTCATTTCCGAGGTTTTCGGCATCGTTCAGTGTTTTGTCTATAAGGTTATTCAATGTGTGAAGCTCACTGCGGATTTCTTCAAGATTTCCGCGCGATGGGTCGAAAGTGAGATACGGCTCGGACTGACCGACGATTCCTCCGATGTCTTTTCTACCCTCGATTGTGCCGTCGTTCGAGCAGCCCGCAAGGTATCCGTTCTGTCGTCCCGCGATTCCGCCCGCGTTATATCCAACGTGCGGATAACCGACATTTCCCGCATTATGACAGCTTTGTATGATTCCGCTCGAATAGCCCGCGATTCCGCCCGAATCGGTGTAGCTGTTCAGCAGATTGGTGGATTTTTCGTTGGAATCGGAGTTTATGTATTGGTCAATTTCGGAATCTATATCAATCGTATCCGAATTTTCGGGATTGGTGAGGTTCACCCCCGCAGAATTTTCACAGCGCATAATTACGCCCGCATTGCGTCCAACTATGCCACCCGTGGCTGTTTTTCCGAATACTCTGCCGGAAACGGAGCAGCCTGTTATCGTGCCGGACTCGCTGTTTTCTCCTGCGATTCCGCCGATATTGGATTCTCCACGGATTGTTCCGCGAAAGCTGCAATTTTTTATCGTTCCACTGTTTTTACCGACAATTCCGCCGACAGAGCTTTTGGTGCCATCCGGCGTTACATTTCCAATCACATTGAGATTCCGTACCGACGCGTCCTCCTCAATGTAGCGGAAAAGTCCCAGATTGGAGCCTTTGCCTGTGATTTTAAGTCCCGAAATGGTGTGTCCCGCTCCGTCAAACGAACCGCCGAAAATCGGTATCGCTGTGAATTCTTTTTCAGACAAATCCACATCTTCGGTGAGAGTGACGGAAATACCACGCGAGTAGCTGTCCAGAGAGCATTTTTCGGAAAATTCAATCAGTTCCTCGGCGGTGGAGATTGTCACATCGGAAGATTTGACGGATTCCGCGAAAATGGGAATCTCAATTGCCGAGACAGTCATAATTCCCGCCATAATTACAGGTATAATCTTATTCCGTAACATTTTCGCTTACCTCCTCATCTTTAAGCGCGCCTGTTTCAACCTGCGCGTTTACCACGCCGTTTATTACACCGCTGAATGTTCCGTCTAATATACCCTCTACATAGCCGTGGATTCTGCCGTCCACGGCGACTTTGCCGTTTCTTTCCTGTGGCAGAAGATGACGCTTGAGCGTTATCGCGGTCTTTTCAATTATTATATCACCAAGCAGCAATATCTGCGGGAGAATTCCCATTACGAGGAATATGGATATTAATGTTCCGCGTCCAAGGCATACGCCGATGGACGAAATTGATGGGTTGGTGGACAGAAATCCGATGAGAATACCCGCCGAGGCGAGGATAGTCCCGGAAGTCACGATAGTGGGGAACGCTTGATTCAGCGATTCAATAATTGCTTTTTTGCGCGGCATTTGTTTTCTCAAATCCACATAGCGGTTGGCAATTACTATAGCGTAGTCGATGTTCGCACCCATCTGAATGGAGCTTACCACCAGATAGCTCAGGAAAAACAACGGCTCGTCTTGAATGTACGGGAATGAGAAGTTTATCCATACCGAGCCTTGGATTACGAGAATCAATAGTATGGGCAGTCCCGAGGATTTGAACGTGAATACGAGTACCAATACCACAAAAACAATAGTTAATATGCTGATGAGAAGATTATCATTGCTGAATGATGTTGAGAGGTCAAAGTCGCTTGTTGAGTTGCCCACAAGCAGGCTGTTTTCGGGATAGTATTTCGCGACTGTTTCGTGGAGAGTGTCAAGGAACGCAAAGGTTTCATCGCTTTCCTCTGGGAGGTTCAGCGTTAATACCAATCGACTGTAATTTTCGCCCTGAAGCTGCAATTTCGCGTCCGAGAGCTGTGAGTGCAGATCTTCAATGGTTTCGGTCGTTTCGCTGTCCAAAGAAACATAGCCCTCCTGCATCTGGTCATAGAGGAACATAAACATATCAATAAGCGGAACGCCGTAGCTATCAACACCGGAAACAAGCTGTCCGTAGGTTTCCTGATTTACGGCATACGCGGAATACAACAGGCGCGCCACTTCAACGTCTAGGTCAGTCATTTCGGCGAACTGACGAGGGGTTAAGCGGTCTGTGAGGACATAATCGTCCATCGCGTTGACATTCGCCAAGCCGAGAACCGTGTCTGTTTCGGACATTTCCTCCAACTCACGCAGGAGCTTGCCCTCTTTTTCGTAATCGCCGTTCGGGACTAATACCTCGAGGGTGTTTATGCTTCCGAAGTTTTCGTTTACCATTTCGGCGGCTATCTGACTTTCGTTTTTACGCGTTGTTGTAAGTCCCGTTTGTCCGTAGGCATAGGGGCACTGATTCGAAAATATAAAGCCCGCGACAATCAGCAGAACGAATATCGGCGGCATTATCATACGCGTTTTTACTACAATTTTACCCCAACCGGTAATTTGCGGG
>CAYZQU010000002.1:18874-29159 GCA_964480645.1 uncultured Ruminococcus sp.
GGGACGAAGTTTTTATGGTGGGTCTTGTCGATAAGCCCGCTGAAGCTCATCAGCAGACCCGGCATAAGCGTAAATACCGCCAACAGGCTCAGGATAATTGATTTAATCAGTACCAATCCAAGGTCTTTACCTATTCCGAACTTCATAAAGCACATCGCGCCGAGACCCGAAAGGGTGGTCATCGAGCTGCCCGCAATTTCGGGAATCGCCTTTGAGAGCGCGATAATGACCGCTTCGCGCGCTTCCATCTTAACGCGCTCCTCGGTGTAGCGGTGACAGAGGATAATCGCGTAGTCAATCGCCAGTGCAAGCTGCAGAACCACCGCGACTGAGTCCGATACGAACGAGATTTCTCCGAAGATAAAGTTTGTGCCTTTATTCATCAGCGCCGCCATTCCAAAGGTTGCCAACAGCACGGGGATTTCCATATATGTATGTGACGTAAACAGTAATACCAGTAATATGATAACCACAGCGATTATCATTACAACGTTCATTTCTGCCGCGAGTCCCGCCGACGCGTCGTCGCCCGTGTCGCCTGTGACATACACGTCATAGCCCTCAAGCAGTTTCTTGACCTTTTCGAGCGCGTTTACGCTTACGGAGTCTGACGCTGTGCCATCATAAGTGATGGAGAATAGCGCCGCGCCGTTCTTGAAGTGTTCGTCGGTGTCGTCAAATTCCACGGATTTTACGCCGTTTATCTCCTCAATCTGCCCGGACAGTTCCTCGGCGGCGGACAGAGTAATGTTGTCAACCATTATGCGGCTTGTGCCGAATGTCACAAACTCGTCCTCCATAACTGTAAGTCCTTGACGGGTCTCGGTGGATTCGGGCAGGTAGCTTGTAAGGTCGTCGTTTACCTGTGTCCAGCCGCTTGAAAAGATACAAAACACGGCAAGTCCGATGTACAGCAGGTAGAATGCCTTGCGCTTGTCGACAATAAACGCCGCCACGCGCTCCAACGGACTTTGCTTTTCGGTGATGTTTTCCGTTTTTGTGCTCAATGTTATATCTCCTTTCTTTCAATCAGAGCCTGTTCCATAATAATCCATATACATATTATTATGGAGACTCTTAGGTTTGATAATTGAATTATACCACAAGTGTGAATTATTGTCAACGGGTATTGTAGCGAAAATCAACATTTTTTTCGAAATTGTTGCATAAAATTTGCACGAAAATGTATTGAAAAGTTGAGAATTTTGTGGTAAAATTATATATGAAAATAAATCCCGATTTAAGGGAAGCATCGCAAATTCAAAACGCGCCTGTAAAAGCGAAACGAAGTGGAGCTTTTACAGGCAGGCGAGTTCAGATGAAAGCAGAGCTTTCATCTGAACGGTTTTGAATTTGCCATTAAGATAGGAGTTTGAAATGGAAAAAATCAGTTGGAAAGGCGGAACGCTTTTATCTCCCGTGCCCGCTGTACTTGTGTCTTGTGGGACGGTGGAAAAGCCTACCGCGCTTACTGTCGCGTGGACGGGTATCATCAGCTCCGACCCGCCGCGTATGTACATCTCGGTTCGCCCGGAACGGCACTCCTACGGCATTATCAAGGAGTCGGGAGAGTTTGCGGTAAATATGCTTCCGTCAACGCTTGTCCGCGCGCTGGATTACTGTGGAATCAAGTCCGGAAAGAACGAGGACAAGCTTGCCGCGAAAAAGCTTATTGCCGAGCCTTGTACCAAAATTTCCGCGCCACAAATCGCACAGAGCCGAATTACTTTGGAATGCAAGGTGTTTGATGTTATTCCTCAGGGGTCGCACGATATGTTCCTTGCGGATATTCTTGCCGTGAATATTGACAAGTCGCTGATAGACGAGCGCGGACGGCTTAAAATCGAACAGGCGGGGCTTGTGGCTTACGCGCACGGGACGTATTTCGCGCTTGGAAAGAAAGTCGGCACGTTTGGATTTTCGTGCAAGCAAAAGCGGACGAAAAACGTTAATATCAAGAATCCGGACAAACGGCATAAATAAAATCAACGAAATGGGGTGTAAGCAAATTCAAAACGCGCCTGTTTCCCTCTGTTGTGCGGCGTCCTTGCCGCGCTTTGGGGCAACCGCGCAAACATCCTGTTTGCGCCTGTAAAAGCGGAACGAAGTGGAGCTTTTACAGGCAGGCGAACGCAGACGTGTAACGTCTGCACGGTTTTGAATTTACTATTGAAAAAGGAATAATTATGGTGAATATTGGTAACGATTGGGACGAGCTTCTGGCAGACGAGTTTAAGAAGGACTATTATTTGAATCTCCGCCAGTTTTTGATTTCGGAGTATAATTCCCGAAAAATATATCCGCCGATGGGGGATATTTTCAACGCATTGAGAGCCACGCCATACGCGAATGTAAAGGCAGTGATACTTGGGCAAGACCCGTATCACGGCGAGGGTCAAGCGCATGGTATGTGCTTTTCGGTGCGTAAAGGAACGCCGCCTCCGCCGTCGCTCGTAAACATTTTTAAGGAACTGAACGCGGAACTCGGAATTCCGATTCCGCCGCACGGGGAGCTTGTTTCGTGGGCGGAAAACGGCGTGCTGCTGCTGAATACCGTTCTTACTGTGCGCGAGGGTTCGCCGAATTCTCATCGCGGGCACGGGTGGGAAATCCTTACCGACAGAATAATCGAGCTATTGAATAATCGCGAAACGCCCATTGTGTTTCTGCTGTGGGGCGGAAACGCGCGGGCTAAAAAGAAGCTTATCAAAAATCCCGCGCATTTGGTTCTGGAGTGCGCGCACCCAAGTCCGCTTTCCGCGTACAATGGTTTTTTTGGTTGTGGACATTTCGCCAAGGCAAACGAGTTTTTACAGAAAAACGGCATTGAGCCGATTGATTGGAGAATTACATAATGTTGGAATATTGCGTTTGTCCGAAGTGCGAACGTATGATAATGCTGGATTCGGAATTTGACAGTGGGTTCTGCTGTTACTGCGGCACGCATATTTTGTATTCCGAGGCGCGTGAGGAACTGCTGAACGGGTTGAAGTCGGCTATTCCCGATGAGTATGTGCTGGAGGCGGATTTAAGCGAACTTATTGATGAGGACGACGCTTATGAGGATACATACGGCATGGACGAATGCCGTAAAGAGCGCGCCGTCGCGCAGGAATTCCTTGGGAAGTGGGATTTTTCGGGTGCGTTTCAAGCGTTTTCACGCGCGTTGGATTGGTATCCGAGAGACTTTGAGAGCCGTTGTGGGCTGATGATTTCGGGGATTTTGCGAATTCGCGATACCGAAAACTGGGAGCGTTATCTTACGGAATGCACCTCGCAAATCCGCTCCCAAAGCGACTGGAAGATGGCAACGGCGGCGTTGGAATATGCGCTGGATATTCTCAAGAAGTTTCTGTCAAAGGGCGGGCGGTTCGTTTCACCGAGTTATACGATCGGTTTTTTTGAGAAGCTCGCTGCAGGATTTCCGGAGCTGAAAATCACTGCCGCGCAGATTTTCGCGCACTGTCTGAATGTGGAAAACGCGCCGTTTACGGACGCGGCGCGTTTAGATCACGAAACTACTCAATTTGTGGTGGGAAGTCGCCCGAGTGAACCAGATAAGAACCTTTCTCGTGGGATGCTGTTTGTTTTGCGCAATCACCCTGACGCGCGCGTCAAGGAATCTCTCTGCCGCGCGCTGTTTGTGTATGAGCGCGCGGTGTGGCTTCGCGCGCGGGATTCCGCGAGGATTGCCGACGCTCTGCGGTTGTGTGAGGCGGTTACAAGCGGCGAATTTCCGCCTGCGGACGCGCGTATTGTCCTTAACGCGATGTACGATTTCCTTATGATGGGCGGATTGGAACAAAAATCCACCGAATATGAGAAAATTCTGTTTTTAACTACCGTGTATGACTATCGTCAAATGCGCGCGATGGAGCGGTTTTTCAGTTCGCGGCAATTTTACTGGAAGCTGCTTGCGGAGGTGTATCTTAAGCAACGTGGAGCGTCCTTGATTTCGGCGGAATACAAGAAGATTCAGGCGAAAATAGCTCAGTTATCCGACTGAGTTTCGGAATTTTCATTGGGGTCTTTTGGGGAGTCTTCGGGTTGGGATTCGGAATTCAAATCCGTTTCGATTTCCATCGGAACGGCAATATTGCCTTGGAGCGTGTATGTCACTACAAGGCGAACGCCGTTTTCATCGGGGAAGTAGCTTTCATCAACGGATATTACCTCATAATCCATATAGAAATTTTCAGCGTAATTGTCGCGCTGTTTTTGCAGTTCTGTGACTGCGTTTTCTGGGGAGCGAGTAAGCGTTTTTTCAACGTATTCGGTGTAGATCCCCGTTTTGATTTTCGTTGGGGTGTCGTGCCCGAACAGCGTTACAATGCTTGTTTCCTCGGTATAAAGTGAATTTTCCGCGCCCGCTTTTCCCCAAAAAAGCGGGTATTCGTTGTCGCCGAGGACAAGGTATTTGAACGTTTTTTTCGCACCCTCGGCGGATTTTACCTGCTCGGTGTACGGAACGTAAAACTCACGTGTTTCGGTAAACTCGCCGATGATTTCCGCGTCGGCGTGGACGAAAAGAATGTGCTTTTCGCGGTCGAATACCGTTCCCGTGACGAGCATATCTCCCGCGCGCACGCCGCTTCCGTTGCCGACTACGGAGCTTCCGTTGCGGACGATTTGTCGGACTATCCGCGCGGGACGGGACGCGACTATATTACACGGAGTCTTGCTTTCTATTTCGGGCTTAGGGATTCCCTTTTGGACTTGTACGTTCACTCTGAAGCCCTCGCAGGAAACATCCGCCCAGGCGCAGTCCTCGACCTCAAGCATAAGGCGGTGTTCAGCGAGCGACATATTAAGATTTCCGATGGGCGCGCCCTCTGTAATTCCGCACTCCGAGAGGATTTGCAGTGCCTGATTGCGTGTTACGTCGCCCGTTATCGAAATATCCTGAACGCGCGTCTGCCACAGCGAAATTACGAAAACAAACGCGAGGAATCCCGCGTACAGTCCTACGCGTTTTTTGTATCTTCTCAGGGTGAAATACAGTCCGCAGCGTTTGCCTGAGCGGATTCGCACTCCATACTTCACTGCCGTGCGCGCGACTGTCGGGTAGTCGAGCGGCGATACCTGTCCCGAAACGCTGCCCTCGGAGAAGCGGATTTTCCGCACTGTTATGCCGTTTTCTAAAAGGTCGGAAATCATTTTCTCCTGATAGCCGCCGATTCCCGAAAAGCAGACATATCCCCATAGTAAACTTGTACTTTCTTGGCGCATAATTTTACCTCTTATTTTAATAGCAAATCCAAAACCGCGCAGATGAGCTGCGCTCATCTGCGCTCGCCTGCCCGTTCCGTCACAAAGCTTCGCGTTGTGACGGAACGGGCGCGTTTTGGATTTGCATGCATTGCCATTGCGTTGATATAAGTTATAGCGCGAAATACCGCGCTGCCTGCGTTGATATTGCGTTGATTTTAATTTCAGGTTTCTTCAAATGAAAGGGAATGTATTTTCCCCGTGATTTTGACACTGCCCACCCCGAAATTTTCCAGCTCCAGCGGCGCGCCCGTCACACGGACGTCCATTCCGTAGACCGACAGCACTATGTAATTATCATCGCAGTTTTTCACGCAGCGGCAGTTATTCACGGTCAGCTCCGCGCTTTTGCCGCTTTCGGTTACAAGCGTAATTTCGCACCGCTTGCCTTGATTTTCTTCAAACTCTATCAGCTTTTCGCGAACTCCCATAATTTCCCTCCCGTAATGCTTGTATTTATACTAGTCCGATTATATGCGGCACAACGCGTGGAAATTACAATATGTCACGAACTTAAATCCGTGTTGTAATTGAATTTTAGAAGTAATATATCTTGGCAAATCAGTATAAAATTTGGGTCTGCATTTGTGCAAAACGCACAATTTCTTTGTGCTTTAATAAAAACTATTGACAAATTCGTGAAAATGGATTATAATTAAATTAAACAGATAAAACTCCACGGAACTTGGTGAACAAAATTGAGGTGATTTTTATGAAAAAGAATTTAATGGCTGTTTTAACGGCTTCTTCAGTAGCTGTAATGGCGATGGGAACAACATTGGCGGCGTATGGCGCGGACGAAGTGGTAGATGCTCTTAGCTCTATTGTCAGCAGAGACGCTGTTAAACCTACGGAAAGTATCAATGAAATCGGTTTTGAGTATGCTCCGGATACCGAAACGCTTACTATTAAAACCGACGATGGTTTTAGTGCGTGGAAGGATTCTGTTCCTAAGGAGTTTGTTTCAACCGTTGTGATAGACGATTCTATTGAGACTATTCCGAACGAAGCGTTTAAGGACTGTGCAAATCTCAAGACGGTAAACCTTACCGGTAGTTCCGGTCTTCAAAAAATCGGGGATAGTGCCTTTGAGGGCTGCACGGCTCTCGAGCAAATGGGTTTTTTTGCCACGGTTCATAGTAAATGGAATCATAAGCTTCAGAAGTATGATGATTCCGTAGAAGTGATTCAACTTCCGAGTTCTTTAAGTGAAATTGGTGAAAACGCGTTTAAGGACTGCACAGGGCTTGAATCAATATATTTTGTGTATGGTCTTTCCACTATAAGAAATGGCGCATTTGAGAACTGTACGTCTCTTACGGAACTGAATTTACCTGAAAGTACATCTCAAATTGGTGATGGTGCTTTCAAGGGTTGCACAGGCATTAAATTCTTACGGTTGCAATGTTACATTGATTTGAAAATAGGAAGCAGTGCTTTTGAAGGCTGTACCGATTTGAGGTATGCTGATTTAAGTAACTGTCCTAGTGTAGAAATTTGCGATAGGGCGTTTGCTGATTGTCATTACCTGTGGAAAATTGCTCTGTATTTTCAACATAATCCACAACAAATAAAACTAAAAATTGGAAGCGAGGCTTTCTATAACACATACTGCGAGGGCATTTTGTTGCCGGAGTGGGATAATAATACTTACGCAAACATTTCAATTGCTCCTGACTTATTTGATTGCAGTGAGGAATATGCCAATCGTTTGGAGAATCACACTAAATATGTAATGTATAATGCGAATATGGTCTATGGTAACAGCGGGGCTGTTGATAAAACCATTCCGGACTGTATTACAAATCTTCCCGCTTCAATAGCAAAACTTTCATATCAAAGTTTTTATGTAGATGAAAATGGAGATAGTTGGGATATTCGGGATGATAACTACCAATGTGCATTATATCTTACGGTTGAATCGGAATTACCCAGTGAGGGAAAAGTCAGGATTCCGGAGAATATTAAGACATCCGTTTATGATTTGCCGAAGGTATATAAGGTTTGGGATAATAATGGAGACCAATTGGATTCCAATAAGTATGAAATGACATACAGTCCGTCGCTTAATGTAATTAGGAATACTTCGACAGAGGGGGGAGTCACACTCTATGACAATGTTGAAGAGCCTTCGGGCGGCGGCTTTAAGATTGAGCCGGATCCTACTCAACCGCCGGAGGACCCAAGCGATTCTGACTCCAGTGATTCTGAATCCAGTGAGCCTGAATCCAGCGATGATTCAAGCGATTCTTCGAGTTCAGTGCCTACCAGCAGTGAGCCTACGCCGAGCAGACCCACACCTCCACCTTACATACCGTCATCTCGTCCTGAATCGAGTGAGCCGGAATCCTCAGAGCCGGAATCAAGCGAACCCGAATCCTCAGAGCCGGAATCGAGCGAGCCAGAGTTGAGCGAACCTGAGTCCTCAGAGCCGGAATCAAGCGAACCTGAATCGAGCAATTCGGAAGACAAGTCCAACCCGTCAAAGCCTACGGACATACCGCATAATGATAGCGGTGAATCTATGGGTTCTCTTATGAATCCCCCGAATAACCCTCCGGATATTAATAACCCCAACACAGGAGTGCGGTTTCTTGCACCGGCAATTGTCGCGGGCGCGGCGATTGTGGTTGTCGCGGCAAAACGCAGAAAAATGAAGTAATACACAAAAATCCCCCGAAGAGATTCGGGGGATTTAATTTATGGGGATAGTGTTTATTCTGTGGGAGCGGGTACTTTCGGAGGATTTTTCACCGTAGAAGTAGAACCGTAGGAAAATCTCGCGTTCCCGCTTTTTAAGTTGTTTCAGAGCCTCGTCCAAAGCCTTCATCATCTCGTTTAGCTCCGCTTGATTCTCGATTGAGAACCCGTCCGGGATTTCCATTTCGGATATGTCTTCGCTTGGCGGTTTATTTGCTCGGAATCGGTTTTTGACAGCGTTCCGCGCGATTGCGGATAGATAGGCTTTCAGCGGGATTTCTAGATCCAAAGTTTCGCGATGTTCCCACAGGTTAAAGAAAACATCCGCGCACAACTCGTCAATGTCCTGTTCGGACAATGCGCCGCGTGAAAAGTTGCGGATAACTGTACAGACGTAGCCCGAAAACAAGTCGATTATCTGTTCAAGCGATGTTACGTCGCCGCGTTTCAGATGCTCGGCAAGACGTTGTTCCTTGGTGTGCATATTGTCCTCCGTTGATTTACTGCGCAGTCGAAAGGGTTTTTAATGCCTTTCACTTACATATACACGGATTTTTAAGAAACGTTGCGAGAATTTTGAAAAAATCATTTATTTTCGCCTTTTGCCACTGCCTTGAACGCGCCCGAAAGGGTAGATGCGCCGATTATTTCTATTCCGTAGTTGTCGCTTTTGGATAGTGAAGAAAACGAATTTTTGGGAATTACGCACTTCTTAAATCCCAGACGCGCGCCCTCTTTGACGCGCTCACGCACGCGGCTTACCGAGCGGATTTCTCCGCCCAAGCCCACCTCGCCGAACACCATCAGGTCTGATGGGATTACCTTATCGCACAGTCCCGAATACAGATCCATTGCCACAGCTAAGTCTGCGGCGGGTTCGTCAATACGCAAGCCGCCGACTATATTTACATACACATCGACGCTTCCGAACGAGAATCCTGTGCGTTTTTCCAGTACCGCGAGAATCATATAAAGGCGATTGTAATCGAATCCGTTCGCGACTCGGCGCGGCGCGGAAAGTGTGGATTTTGTCACCAATGCCTGAACCTCCGCGAGAATCGGGCGAGTGCCCTCCATTGTGCAGACTACTGTGCTGCCCGAAACGTTCGCGAGTCGTCCCGAAAGCATCATCTCGCTTGGATTTTCCACTTCGGTAAGTCCGTCATCGTCCATCTTGAACACGCCGATTTCGTTTGTCGAGCCGAATCGGTTTTTAATCGCTCTCAAAATACGGAACGCAAGCTGTTTGTCACCCTCGAAATACAGCACGGTGTCTACAATATGCTCCATAATTTTCGGTCCTGCGATTCCGCCGTCCTTGTTGACGTGGGAAACTATAAACACGGGGATTTCCTCGCTTTTTGCCATACGCATAAACGCGCCCGTACACTCGCGAACCTGCACAATGCTCCCCGCCGCGGAGGAGAGTGCGGAACTTGTGATGGTCTGGATAGAGTCTATGATTACGCACTCGGGCTTGTTTTCGCATACCGCGCGGATTATGCTTTCACAGTTGTTGTTGGACGCAAGAAACAGATTTTCGCACGCAACGCCGAGACGTTCCGCGCGCATTTTTATCTGACGTTCGCTTTCCTCGCCTGAAACATACAAGATCGTATGTTCCTTGCCCATAAATCCGCAGATTTGCAAAAGCAACGTGGATTTTCCGATTCCCGGGTCGCCGCCAATAAGCACCAGAGAACCCTTTACCAATCCGCCGCCGAGAACACGGTCAAGTTCGCCGATTCCCGTGGAGTAACGTGTTTCGTCCTCGTAGCTGATTTCCGAGATCCGCGAGTATTTGAACTCCCCGACGGGAGCGACTTTCCCGCTTACCACCGCCACGGGAACGGTCTCCTCAAGGGTGTTCCACGCGCCGCAGCTCGGGCATTTTCCGTTCCATTTGGAGCTTTGCGCTCCGCATTCGCTGCATATAAATACCGTTTTGTTTTTAGCCATTTTTACCCCTTATCTTAAAAGCAAATCCAAAACCGTGCAGATGAGCGCAGCTCATCTGCACTCGCCTGCCTGTGGCATCACACCGCTTCGCGGTGTGATGCCACAGGCGCGTTTTGGATTTGCACCGGTCACCGAAAACTTGCCATAAATTGTTACAAGTAAAACTTGCATTCTGATAGATACATTTTAATTATAACACAAAGGGGCGAAAATGTCAAATGAGATGGTTTGTAAAGTTAATCTCATCACCACGGATTTCCACGGTCACTAACTTTCTCCCATCGCTGTCTGAGATTGTGACGTCCATATTTTCCTCCGCACCCGTGTGTATAGCCACACTCTCGGAGACTATCGTGTG
>CAYZQU010000002.1:29169-30517 GCA_964480645.1 uncultured Ruminococcus sp.
TGTGTTCGGACGAAAAGTCATTGTCGACTATCTTTGTACCGTCCCGCGTTATGCGGAGATTGTATATCCCGCCCGGGAAAAAACCGTGTTCCTTGACACATAATACCACGGACATTTTGTCGTTGCCGAGCATAAACGACTTATGATAAACCACGGGACTGAACGCAATCACCACAAGTGTTCCGACAATCAGAACTGCCGCAATTACCACTATCGGGATTATTACACGTTTTTTCATAGCCCCCTCCTTTAACGCGCGGGGAACAGAAAATATTCGCTGTTATTGTCGCTTTTAAGTGTGAACTCATATTTTTCGCCGAAAAACGCGTTCCACTCCCAGTGATTCTCAGAAAATGTGAACCTTTCGTTCGGCTCTTTGCCGTTTATCAGGCACTCCCTTTCGTTTTCGGTTATCGTGTAAAATTCGATTTGGAGCGGCTTTTCGCTTAGTTCCTCGGGATTCTTAAAGTTTTCGGGCAGGAACGAGAAAATCAATTCCTCGTCACGGGTCAGCACACTGCCGTTCGCGTAGACTTGGCTTTTTCCTCCCATAGCTTCTCCGCCGAGAAGGTACTCAATGTGTATGCCGTAAACATCATCGCAGTCTATATTCACCGAAACGGTGAACGCGTCCGTTTGCGGCACACGGGATTTGTCCCGACAGCCGCAAAAAAACATTGGAATTATCATCAGCAATACAATTAATCTTTTCATAAAAAATCACCTCTTAATCCTATTATAAAGGATTAAGAGGTGATTTGCAATTTCAAACGTCTTACATTTATCTTACGGTTTTGTAAGGATTTTCTATTCGGACGTGGAATCGACGAACTCGGACGGTTTTTCGGTTGTTGCGTCTATGTATTCCAGTACGCCGCCGTAAATGGTGAACGCTACCTTTTGCTGATATTCCCACGAGGAGAGATTTGCTTCTTCTTCAGGGTTGGAGAGGAATCCGCATTCAATCATCAGACTGGGATTTTTGTTGGATTTTAGCAGAAACAGTTCCTCGCCCGAAAGCTTGATTTCGCGGTCATTGTAGGGCTGAAGTGTCTTGAAGCGGTTCTGCATAATCTGCGCCAGAGTTCGGTTGGTGGAATTGTTGTTATTGTAGAACATCTGTGCGCCGTGTGAATCGGGGCTGATGTAATTGTTCTGGTGGATACATAAAAAGATACTGTCGGGATAGCTCTGAATGATTTTCAGGCGGTTATCCATATCATTGAGCTTCTGATTGCGGATTCCTTCAATTCCGGGGTCGTATATGGAAATATCCTCATCTCGGGTCAATACCACGTTGAAGCCCGACATTTCCAGCATATCCCTGAGCGCCAACACGATGGAAAGG
>CAYZQU010000003.1:0-3862 GCA_964480645.1 uncultured Ruminococcus sp.
TGCATAGCCAGTGCGACGCGTCGTGACGTTTCCGAGCCGTTTCTCGCTCGTTCGGGGCTGATGAACTATATGGAGTTCTACATTGACTGTTGGGAGGTCGGCGCATATAAGGAACGCCCAGATGTGTATCTTCGTGCGGCAGAGCGTTTGGGAGCGTCCATCTCGGACTGTGCGGTGTTTGAGGACGCGGAATACTGTGCCCGCACCGCTCAACGCGCGGGATTTTTCGTGGTGGGAATCAATGACAAAGTTGCCGAGAGTGAAGGCAACACACGGCGATTCTCCGATATGTTTTTCGATAACTGGAATGAACTGCGGATTCAGTTAACATAATACGGATTTGATTTAGTTAATATAATTATCAAATCAACAAGCCACCCGATTCCAAACAATCCCCATGTGAACAAATACAAGATTCCCGTGCCGATTTTTCCCTCATAGAACCTATGCGCTCCGAGATACCCCAAGAAAAAGCACAAGCAGAACGCCACCCACTTATTCTTTGGATTGCCCATTGGTATGGTAGTATTTGCGTTATTTACATTATTATTGATTATGATTGGAGTGGGAGCAGGCTGCTGCGCGTACTGAATCTGCCCCACCTGACAGCCGCACTGAGGACAGAATACCGCCTCGCGGGCGATTACTCCGCCGCAGTGACTGCAAAACTTTGTCGCGCCACTCGGAATATTACTCCGCGGGTATGAACCGCCGCCGTAATTTGGTGTGGAATTTGGCTGAACCACGCCGCTGTACGGCTGCTGTCCCACGTTCACTGTGGAATTCACCGGTTGTGGCACAGCATTCGGATTTCCGCCCGGGTAGATTTCCCCTGTAACAGGGTCAGTCCAAGGCTCGGAACGTACAGACTTACTGAGATTCACACTTCCTCGATTATCCATATAAATACTCCTTTTATCAGGTAAAAATTGCGCTTAGTATCAGCGGTTCTAAGAACGTCAGTACCACCAGAACAACCCCACCAATAAAGGCAGGATTGGCGCACAGAATCGCCCAACGGCGCGGCGCGGAAAGCTCTGTCTGAACCTTTGGGACTTTATACCGCTTGATTTTCACGAGTTTGTATATCGCCATAATCACGCCCACTGCAAGCAAAATCATCATAAGCGCCATCCATGCGATATACATCACCACTGACGGTGTAAAAGTCACCGCCCTGTTTGCGCTTTGAGCAATAATATAATTCTGAACATCGGTATCTGCCATTAGCAGCGTCAATACTCCCGACATACTGTTGAACATAGCGTGGATTATTGTAGTTGTAACAATACTTCCCGTCGATACCGCCAGATACCCCAAAAATATACCAAGCGCCGTCGCATAGAACACCTGCGAAAAGTTTGCGTGAGTAAACCCGAACAGAATCGCCGAGACGAATATCGCAAAGCCGTTTCCATACGGGCGCAGACTCTCCATAATCAATCCGCGGAACCACAGCTCCTCAAAAATCGGAGCGAAAATCGCTACTTGAATAAACAAAATCCATGCGCTTGCCATATCGGGCGAAGCAAGTATATTTTGTGTGGCATTGAACGATTCATCGAGCGCCGTTCCCTGAAACAGACTTCCTAGCAACATTGTAAGCAAGTTCACGCCGATTGCCAGACCATACCCTGCTGGGAACATCGCCAGTGCCCTGCCGAGATATTTCGGCTTTGTGTACACCCTTTTCCCCGCCGATTTGAACGGGTGTTTAAGGATAAACACCGCCGAAATCATCGGAATTAAGTTCAGAAATACCGCCGCCAACGCGAAGTTTATCAGTTGTTTTACCACGGGCGACAAATCCGCGTAGAACGGGCTAAGCCCAATCAGCAAGCCTACGCCCTCCGCCGCGAACCGCGACACGAACGTTATTATCACCACCAAGCCGAGCCGTGTGCAGATGCTCCTGAATCCCGATTCAAGCGATTGCTTCTCTTCGGGCGTATTCTCCTGCGGATAGAATACCTTTTCCTCGTCTGACATAAAACCCCTCCTAAGCAAACTGTTTATATCGTATATTAACAGTATACCACATTATGATATTTTTGTCAAGACAAATTTCGGTGATAATCGTAAATTTCCTCAACGATTTCCTCAGCGGATTTTCCCTCACACTCCACGGTGATGTCCGCGTATTCTTTATACAAGGCGGCGCGGCGGGAAAACACGTCCTCGATTGTATCTTCGGGGCGCATAGCGATTCCGCGCGTCTTGATATTTGAAAGTCGCTTTTTAAGCTCCTCAGCAGGAATCCTCAGATAATACACGATTCCGTTGGATTTGAGGTGAAGCATTGCTTCGCGGCTGTAAACCGCGCTTCCGCCTGTGGCGATTACGGAGTTTCCATCAGCCGAAACGGAGCATATAGCGCGTTCCTCGTCAATGCAGAACGCGTCCAGACCGTCATTGTCAATAATATCCTGTAACAGCCGCCCCGTATTCTGTTGGATAATCAAATCCGTATCGACAAACGAAAACCCAACGGTCTTCGCCAGAAGGACCCCCACCGTGGATTTTCCCACAGCGGGCATTCCGATAAGTACTATATTTTTCATAAAACCACCCCCCTTTTTTAGTTGACAGTTGATAGTTGATAGTGTATAGTTAATGTGTCCGCCTTCGGCGGACGGATTTAGATTGTACTATTATCAGAACGTCCACGCTTTGACTTAAATACAATCTTAATAATCGCGTGCGGAGCGCGCACATCAACTGTCAACTGTCAACTGTACACTGTCAATTGACATTGTTGGGTATGCGTTCAGGCTCTCGTCCGCGAGATTTCCCGACTGAAACTCATAGAACGCCTGCGAGCCTATCATCGCGGCGTTATCTCCGCACAACTCTCTCGGCGGAATATACAGCGTCATTCCGTTCTTTTCGGCGGCGGTGGAAAGCGTTTCCCGAAGTCCGCTGTTCGCCGCGACTCCGCCCGCTAGTACGATTTTCTTGTAACCCTTTTCGGTCGCCGCCGCGATAAACTTGTCCGTCAATATTTCGCACACTGTCTTCTGAAAACACGCCGCAAGGCTGTTCACGTCCACTTCCTCGCCCTTTTGTTCCGCGTTGTGAATCAGATTTATTACCGCCGTTTTCAGTCCTGAAAAGCTGAAATCATACGGATTAGCGGTGTGCGGTTTAGGCAGCTTATACCTCACCGAATCGCCGAGCTTAGCGGCATTGTCGATATACACGCCGCCCGGATACGGAAATCCTATTGCGCGCGCCGCCTTGTCGAACGCTTCTCCCGCCGCGTCATCAATGGTTCTGCCGATTGTCCTGAACTCGGTGTAATCGGAAACCTCAACTATATGCGAATGCCCTCCCGAGGCGACAAGACACAGATAAGGCGGTTCAAGCTCCGGATACACGAGGTAATTTGCCGCGATATGCCCGCGGATATGATGCACGGGAATCAACGGTTTGCCTGTTGCGAAAGCCAGACCCTTGGCGTAATTCACGCCCACCAACAGCGCTCCGATAAGCCCCGGAGCGTAAGTCACAGCGATTGCGTCCACATCACGGGCAGTGGTGTGAGCCTGTTCAAGAGCCTCGTTTACTACGCCGCAAATGCTCTCACAGTGCCGTCTGGACGCTATTTCGGGAACTACTCCTCCGTATAATTTATGCTCCTCGATCTGAGTGGCTACCACCGAGGAAATAATCTCTCGTCCATCGCGGATAACAGCGGCGGCGGTTTCGTCACAGGAGCTTTCGATTGCAAGAATATCCATTTTTCCTCACTTCTCGTCAGGCTTTCTTGACGTAATAAATTCAATGGCGCGGTCTATGGAACTGCGCACATGCTTCATATCCTCATTGTGCAGCTTGCGCGCATTGCGGTAGTCAAAGCTGT
>CAYZQU010000003.1:3872-28293 GCA_964480645.1 uncultured Ruminococcus sp.
GTCGCAAAACTCGTTCACATCAGCGTTAAGCTGTTGGATATAGTCCGCGACCAGCTTTTCCGTGGCGTCCTGAAACGACTTCAGCGCGTCCTTTTTCAGCTTGGTCTGAGCGGTATTCATCAGCAGATTGTAATGCGGAATACAGATATACTCCTGTGAGGAGTATAGCTTGCGGAATCCATCGTCCTTCCACATATCAAACACGGTTTCCAGCATGTGCATAATGCCCCACTCAACCTTGGAACACACAAAGCAGGTAGATTCCACCTCGGCGGATTTCTTTGCCTTAGCGGATTTGTTCAGCGCGGTGGTCTTCTTCTCGAATATCTCCGCACGGAGCGTCTGAAGCCGCGTATTAAGCATTAATCCCAGTGACAGGCGGTTGTTCTGTTTGAGCAGACAGTTGAAATGCTCGCGGCAGAATCCAAGCGCGTTTGTTTCCTCGCGAACATCGGGTTCCATCATCGCCGCGCCCATAATATACTCGCAGATGTGCTGTTCCACGGTGTTGCGCATGGCGCATATCGGACACCCCTTTCGTGGTTCAAACACCTCGTTAATCGGAATGGTGAGCAAACTTTCTCTCATTTCTCATAATCCTTTCGTGTATTTTTGCCGAAATCCTCACAAACCACTTGCAATCTCGGCAAATTTATTGTATAATTGAAATAGACTTATACTTCTATTGTAGTACAAACATCTCGAATAGTCAAGGGGTATTTGTAATTATTACGCCGATTGGAAATTAAAAATATGGAATACACGATAACAAACTCAAATTTCAATCTTCAGCAGACGTTTCTGTGCGGACAGTGTTTCCGCTGGAGGGAGTCCGAGCCGGGGGTTTTTTCGGGAATCGCGTATGGGCGGAAAACTTCCGTATCACGCAAGGGAAATAAAATTATACTTTCAGGAATATCCAAGGAGGATATTCCGTTATGGCAAAATTATTTTGACCTTGAAACCAACTACGGAGCGATTATCTCGCGGCTATCGACGGATAAGACGCTTCGAGCGGCGTGCGAATGTTCCCCGGGGATTAGGATTCTGCGGCAAGAGCCGTTTGAGACGCTGATTAGCTTTATCTTCTCGCAGAACAACAATATTCCGCGTATATCGCTGATTATCAACAGGCTGTGTGAACAATTCGGTACGAAAATCGGCGAGGGAGATTATGCGTTCCCAACGGCGGAACAATTACGCGGAATAACCGCCGAGGAGCTTGCCCCCATTAAGGCGGGATTCCGTGCGAGATACATAGCGGACGCGGTTCAAAAAGTGAACAGCGGCGAGATAGACTTCGCGGAGATTGACGCGCTTTCTCTCGAACCCGCGCGGGAAAAGCTCAAATCCATAGTCGGCGTGGGCGATAAAGTGGCGGACTGTGTACTGCTGTTTGCGTTCCACAAGCTGGACGCGTTCCCTAAGGACGTATGGGTCAAGCGTATTATGACGGAATTTTACCCGAACGGACTTCCGCCCTGTACCAAAGGAATCGAGGGCATAGCGCAGCAATACCTGTTTGATTATGTGAGAAATAACAATGGATTAGTTACAAACTGAAAGGATTGATGTTATGTTTTGTTCAAATTGCGGAAAAGAAATAGGCGACAATGCGAAGTTCTGCAACTTCTGCGGACTTCCCATATCACAGCCGATTTCGGAACAGATTTCACAACCTATTTCTGAAGCGGAGGATTCGATTTCCGAGACTTCCTTTACGATGGAGAATACCTCCAAGCCGATTACGGAATCCGTGGAAACAGCGCAGAGCGTTCCGGTAACACAACCGGAACCAACAAGCTCCATACCGATTTATTCCGCGCCACAGCCCGAAAATATCCCGAATATGGGAGCAGCTGCCACACCGGAATCCCAAAATGTTCCCAATCCGGGATTAACCGTTACGCCGCAACAATATAATAATACTGCAATTCCGCAAGCCCCAAATCAAGGTGGTGTTTCCGAAAAGCCGATGCCCGAGCGGAAATACACCCTCGGACATATTATAATGTGTTTGGCTGCGGTTGCTGTTATGGCGATTGTTGCGGGAATTTTCGCGGGATTGTACTTTGGCAGCTAACAAAACCGAACAGGAGGAATTACTATGAAAATTGAAAGCAAAATCAAGAATAAGATTGAGAAAAAGGTCGGACCTGTTGGCAAGACAGTCATTCCGATAATCGGCGCGGTAATCGTTGTCGCGGCGGCGGTGGCGTACATCTGCCTGAAGCTGGCGGACGATATGCGTTATCGCGAGAAGTGGAAAGACTATGACGAGTGCGGATGGCACTGATGATAAAGGAGAAAAACAATGGTTTTTAAGGATATAAACGAGGAAGACGGCTGGTTAACCATTGAATACGCCGCGACATGGAAATACGGCTTTGATTTTATGCTGGACGCGGCGCAGGTAATCCTTATGGACTTCGGCGCAGATTTACAGCGTGTTGCCACAGCGGAAATCGCCGGCGGTAAGTTCACCGACATCACCGAATCCGTTATGGACTGCGGCGGACGTATTCGCAAGTGCGAGTCCCTCACGGAGTGCGGAGTGCTTGCCGTTGCGGGAATAAGCGGCATTATGGAATGCCCGATGCAGGTTAAATTCTACAATCAGAGCAATACCGTTGTTGTGGATATTCCCGTCGGGCAGATTCCCGACAACCACCCGATAAAGGAGGCTCTCGCGGACAACGATCACGTGTTCGATACCTATATGAACAGTGTGGAAATCAAGGCGTACTGCGCCGATACCGAGCGGCGCGTCAGAGCGGAGCTTGCGCGGTAATACGCAATGTAAAAGGATTTTTACATCCGAAAACACGCAATGTAAAAGGATTTTTGATTGACATTTCCGTGGAAATCCTCTATAATGATTCTACAAGGCAGGTGATTTGGAATGGAAATCGGAGCAAAACTCAAATCCGCGCGTACCACAAACGGACTTACACAGGAACAGGTTGCCGAAAAAATCGGGGTTTCGCGGCAGAGCGTTTCTAATTGGGAAAACTGTAAGTCTTATCCGGATATTGTCAGCGTAATCAAGCTCTCCGATTTGTATTCCGTCAGCCTTGACGAATTATTAAAGGAGGACACGAAGATGATTAAACATCTTGATGAAGCGACAAACACGGTGAGAGTCCGCAATTGGATTTCCAAGCTGATTGAGGTCGGCGTTTATCTGCTGATTTCATCACTGGTAATTATTGGGTTCTGGACAATTATGGAACCCACGGACGTTATGGGGTATGTGCTGCTGACGTTCTATATGCTGCTGCCATTGACGGTTCTGGTGAGTTCATTGTTTATCGGGCTGGACAACGGCTGGGGCAAGGCGCGTTGGATAATGCCGCTGTTTTATGGTGCTGTGTTTATGATTACAACGTTTGGAACAATGTTTTTATCGAGCAATGTGGGTGAAAAATTGGGCTTATGGGATATTATGGAAGGGCTTAGTTTCCTTGCGTTTATCTCTCAAGCCGCCAATTCCGCAATCGGAATCGGAATCGGAACGGTTATCCGCGTTGCGTTAAATAAGAAAAGGAATGGTAAATCTGAAAACCATAACACTCCCGAACGGGCGGGAGCTTAGCTACGAACTTACGCGAAAGCGCGTAAAAAACGTCAATTTCCGCGCGAAAGAGGACGGCATTATACACGTTTCGGCGAGTCCGCGCGTGACGATTCGGGAAATCGAGGATTTTCTCGTTCAACGCGCGGATTATTTTCTTGACGCGTTTGATAAGCTGAAAAACCGCGCAGAGAAAAGTGAAATCAACACCGAAACGATAAACTGGCTTGGACGCGAATATCCCGTGCGTATCTTCCAAAACGCGCGGGAAATTGCTGTCCTTGACGAAACGGAATGTCGGGTATTTACGCGACTTTTCGATAACAAAGGGTATATTCTGTCGCTGATTCAACGAGCGGTAAATACGCGATTTCTGGTACTGTGCCGGGAATTCAACGATGACGTGGGCGCGGAACTTGCGGCGATCGGACTTTCCGCGTCGCCGACACAAATCACGATTAAAGACATGAAGTCACGCTGGGGCAGCTGCTCCTATACGCGCGGGCACATCTCGATTAATTCGCGTCTTGCCGCCTATCCTCGTGAAACGGTGAAATCCGTCTTTTGGCACGAATACGCACATTATTGGCACCACGACCACTCCCGTGCGTTTTATGCGTTTCTCGAACGATATTACCCTGAGTATTATCGGTGGAATAAATTACTTAAAGCATAAAAACGCTCCCTCTCTCGGGAGCGTTTTTCTTATTTCATATTCGCGAAAATTATACCCATAGTAATGCACAGGATAATTATTACAATTCCAAAATAAAGATATTTCGGCATGTGCTTTTCGGGTGGTGGAAGTTCCTCAGGCTGCAAATAATAATCGTCACGGTCATCAATTGGATTAATCGGAGTTGTCGGTGTGATTTCGGGAGTTTCCTCAATTACCGGTGCTTGCTCAATGACGGGTGCTTCCTCAATAACAGGGCTTTCGGGAATCGGCTTCGGTTCGGGATATGTAGGCTTCGGCACTTCGGAGGGTGGCTCGGAATACATCGGCTTGTCCAAATCTACGGGTTTCGGCTCTGAATATACAGGATTCGGAATCTCCAGTTTCGACTGCATTGGCTCAACAGAAGCGTTTGTTTCGGAAGGCGTCTCCTCAGTAAAGCTCCCGAAATCACCAAAGTCGTTGCTTTCGGAAATAAAACTCTCCTCGGCAATAATGGGCGCATCCTTCTCCAAAGGCTTAGGCAGCTCGGGAGGCTTAGGAGGTTCAGGTTCGGGCATATCGCGTCCAATCATGGGCATCTCGCTTGACGTGGATTTGCTGTATTTGGACATCTGCATATTCAGCATTTCCAAATCCGCCCTTGAAAATTGGTTTTCTATCTCTTCCTCATCCGAAAAACTAACCGATTCGGCAGGATTTCCGAACATCTTTGCGGCTTCATCGTCCATTTCATCATCCAAGGGGCTTCCATCTATTCCCAGCATTTCGCTGAGATCCATATCCTCGCCGATGTCCTCCATTCCCTCGGAAAAAGAATCGGGGTTGCGGAACAACGGAATTCCGCCGGAATTTCCCGCAAGCGGCTCTCCGCATTTCTCACAGGTGTACGGATTACTTTGCATAACCGTACCGCAGTTTTTGCAGAACACCAGCGATTTTCCTGAGGAATCTCCGGAATCATCATTCCCCGCCGAAAGCAGGCTTATACCAGGCATTCCGCTTGTGGAATCGATTTTGGAGGGGGATTTCTTATGAGGATTTTCCTCATGGTCTCCTGTTCTGGGAGGCATGCCCGCCTCCTCAAGAGCCTCGGGCGGCACGGGCGAACCGCATTCCATACAAAACGAATACCCCCGAACCAACTCTTTTCCGCAATTCTGACAAACCATAGCAATTACTCCTATATACTTGGGGCAAAAACCTCAAGCCCGAACTTTATCTTTTATCCACATCTCTATTATACACCCAATCGTGGGGATTGTCAACTACCACTATTTATCAACTATCCTCGCGTAAATTTCCCGCTTGGGGATTCCCGTTGCTTTGGACGCTTCACGACAAGCGTCCGAGAGTTTCTCTCCGCCCTCTGTAAGCTGACGCGCCAGCTCCACAGCCTGCTCGATTGTGAACTTATCGCAGGAACTCTCCGCACCGCTGACGACCATCACATATTCGCCACGCGGTTCGACATTGTCATAATAATGTGACAACTCCTCAAGGCTTCCGCGAATTACCTCCTCGTGGATTTTGGTAAGCTCACGGCAAAGCGCCGCTTGGCGTTCCCCGCCGAGAGCATCCCGCAAATCGGCGAGAGTCTGTTTTATTTTATGTGGGGCTTCATAGAATACAAGCGCGTGCGGAAGATTTCTGACAGTTTCCAGTCGCTCGGCGCGCTCCTTTTGGGGAACGGGCAGAAAGCCCTCGAACGTAAATCGTGTGACCTCAAGACCGCTTGCCGCCACAGCCGCGATAGCTGCGTTACAGCCCGGAATGACTTCCACGGGGATTCCGCGTTCACGACACTTTTTCACAAGAATCGAACCTGGGTCGGAAATACACGGCATTCCCGCGTCACTTACCAGAGCGATGGAAAGACCGTCCTCAAGCAGAGAAAGAATCCGCTCGGATTGCTCTTGCTCCTTGGGCTTATAGCAGGACAGCAACGGCTTCTTGATTCCGAAATGCGTAAGCAGTCCCAATGTAACGCGAGTATCCTCGGCGGCAATGTAATCCGCGTTTTGGAGCGTTTCAATTCCACGAGGACTGAAATCCCCCAGATTCCCGATTGGAGTGCCGACTATATACAGTTTTCCTGACTCGCTCATAGGCTCTCCTTTGGAAAAATGTCAAATTTATCCGCCAGCCACTGTTCGATTTCTTTCGGGGAGCGGTTTTCCAACCCAAACAGCTTTAGATTTACTTCCTTGTCCTCATCATCGAAAAATGCTCTCCTCAACTTGTTTTTCTCGATTTCCGCGTCCTCACGTGTGAGGTATCCCTCATGGAAAGCAATCATGTCATTTTGAATTTCAACTATATCATTGGTAAAAAATTTCCAATGCTCCACGGACGGATTATACGCAATGCCTCTCTCGCGACTGATTCTCCAACAGCCGTCATAGCCGTCCTCATGTGCAAATTGCTCTGCCATTTCACCGATAGTTCCGAGGGGGACGGCATATTCAAAGTCAAGCTCCTCCAACGCGGATACAAGTTCGTCAAGCTGTTGTTTATTTTTCGTGTGAACCACAAATTCCGCGTCGGGATTTTTGATTATAAGCTCCTTAAAGTCCTTCATTGTGTATTCCTCTTTATTCGTATATCCTTGAATACTCCTCCGTGTAGGATTTGTCGTCATTACGCAGAATCATCGGCTTTTCGACAATCATTCCCGGATTTCCGCCCTTTTTGCCGCTTATCAGAAACAGCCAAGGCTTTTCGTTGATACTATTATGTACAAAGGTTACGGATTTAGGCTCGATTTTGCTTTTCCGCATAGCGACAATCACATCTGAAAGCCGCTCGGGGCGATGGCACATCTTCAGCGAACCGCCGTATTTCAGCAGCTTCGACGCCGCCACGCAGACGTCTTCCACAGTGCAGGTAATTTCGTGCCGCGCGATTGCCTGAGCCTCATTAGGCTTGTGGAAGCCCGAATTGCTAGGCATATACGGAGGATTGGCAGTAACGATATCGACACTTTCATACGGCATTACGCTTTGCGGAATGTCACGCAAATCACAGACGATTGGCTGAATTATATTCTGAAGATTGTTCTCCTCAACGGTTTTCTGAAGCAACATAACCGCTTCGTCCTGAATATCCATCGCGTAAATCAGCGAGGGGTGCGAGTTTTTGCAGAATATCAGCGGAATGATTCCGCAGCCGGTACACAAATCGCACACAATATTGTCGTGACGTATCCCCGCGTAATACGCAAGCAAAAATGCGTCCGTACCAAACCTATGGGTTTCCGACACATACATTTTTATATTTCCAAGTTGAAAAGCCTCTGTTTTCATTGATTTTGCCCCCTCATTGATTCCGCATTTTTCAAATCCGCCATAAGCTCGAAATCCTTGGCAATAATATCGAACACATAGTCATAGGTAAACACCCGAAAGTGCTTGTATTCGGACTTGTCATAATCATTGCGAATCGGGATTTTCTCCGTCATCACACTGTTCTCGATTACGGTGAAATCGCTATGCTTGTAACACTCCGTATTGCCAAAGCTCTCGTAAGTATCCAGCTCACATACAAAGTGCGAAATCACACTCTTAAACGTTAATTTATACGGAATCCACTTCTCCTCACGAACCTCTGAACACAAGCAGCCGTTCAGCTCGCCCTCAAACTCCAACGCGCTGCCGTCGGTGAATGTCACCTTATCTATATAGATACAATCACGACCATTCAGCAGCCCAAGGAACTTATCCTCTATATCAATAATTTTTTCCATAGTCTTATCCAATCAAAATCTGTCCATCGGGGACAACAATATTCTTACGTTTCTGGCTGTTCAATACCAGAGACATTATCAACGATACAGGTCCTATTCTTCCGATAAACATCGTGAAAATCAGCAGTATCTTACCGGCGATTCCGGTAAGGGCAGTCGCGCCCGCCGACAATCCCGAGGTTGAAAACGCGCTTACCGCGTCAAACAAGCACTGAACCGCGCCCGCCTCGGCATCTGCGGGCATTGAGAAGTACAACGCTATAAAGCATACACCCACTGCGAACAACGACAGCACTGAAATTACCATCGTGCGGTAAACCGTCAATTTGTCGAGCTTATGACCAAGAAGTTCCACGTCGTTTTTGTTGCGAATATATGAAACCACTGTCATTATCAATACCATCAACGTTGTGACCTTGATTCCACCGCCCGTAGAAC
Source organism: uncultured Ruminococcus sp. (assembly GCA_964480645.1). GTDB lineage: Bacteria > Bacillota > Clostridia > Oscillospirales > Ruminococcaceae > CAG-115. Next base: position 12,306 of record CAYZQU010000003.1, read on the forward strand.
CTGGAGCCGCGCCAACAAACATCAGCATTATTGTGCCAAGCTGTGAAAATTCCGAGGTGTCGGACATTCCGATACTGTCAAATCCCGCCGTTCTTGTTGATACAGACGAGAAAAACGAGTTGAGCAGCTTCTCGCCAAATGTCAGAGAGCCAATAGTTTTGGGATTTCCGCTCTCAGCGAACATATAGAATACCGTACCCGAGACAATAAGAATCCCCGTCATAATCAGCACAACCTGTGTATGGAGCGTCAGCTTCTTGCGTGTGCGGATATTCAGGAAGTTTTCCCAGACAATAAATCCAAGTCCACCGACGATAATCAACAGCGACAGTGTAATCAATACCACGGGGTTGCCTTGGCAGGAGATAAGACTGGTGCCCTCGCCATTCATTCCCATAAGATCAAAGCCCGCGTTACAGAAAGCGGAAACGCTCATAAAGATACCCATCCACAAGCCGTAAATTCCGTGGTCGGGAATAAACGCCACCGCCAGAACCGCCGCGCCGATTCCCTCAAAGATGAAACTGTACTTCATAATGCGGATAAAGATTCGTCTTCCGCCCTCGAAGCTGCTTTCGGAAAGATCGCCCGCAGCGTTTTTCAGCGTGCGGTATCCCAGCTTCTTTCCTGCAGCGACGTTGAAGAACGTGATGATGGTAACGAATCCCAGTCCGCCAATCTGAATCATCAACGCGATGATTATCTGTCCGAACAGCGACCAATGCGCCCACGTATCGTAAATGGAAAGTCCCGTAACACAGCTCGCGGAGGTTGCGGTAAACAAACAGTCAAATATGGACGTAAACTCGCGGGATTTTGACGAAATCGGCAGCCACAGCAGAATTGTCCCGGTTGCGATGATCGCCAGAAATCCCAATACAAGAATTCGTGACGGAGAAAAACGCTTGCTGGCTTTCTTAAATATAGGCATTTGATATTACCCTTCTTTATGTTTTATTGGAATCGTTCCCGGAATTGTAGCGTATGAAGTCCCGAGCGGATTCCCCGTAAGCGTAAACCGAATATTTATCGGTCCTGCCCACGGAATCATAAGAGCCTCCCTCAAACGGTGGCTGAACACCTGTCTGTGTGATAAGCAGACAGGATTCGGGAACACGCTCGTCTGCGGAAAGATTCGATACCCGCGCGTTGGGGTTCAGGAACTGAATAGTCGCCGCAAGGAACATATCCTCATCATACACCACAATCGGCGGCGACTGCGGGTCATTATACAACAGCTTGGACAGCGCGCGGTAAGGCTCGCATCTCTCGGAACTTTCAGCACCCACTCGCGGAAGATACACAAATCCCGTATAAATGGTCGTATAGCTTATCATACACAACATAACGAACGCGATAAGCGTCTTACGGTGCTTTTTCGAGCAGCTGACAATCACCATAATCACAGCGAACACAGAAAACACACAGGACGACATAATCACATAACTCATCGGAGTGATAGAGCTTTCTGCGCCCCCGCTGACTCCAATCGGGAACATTCCCGGCACAGAGGATTGCAGATAGTTTTCAGAGCAGCTTACAATCGGGAATCCAACAATTGCAAAGCACACACACGCGTAAGCGTAAATCCCCACGCCCAGCCAGAGCTTCTTAAGGTCGATTCCGTAAATAAAAACAAACGCCAATACAAGGAAAATCGCCAACGGCGCGATATTGTCGGTGTATCTGCCGAAGATGGTCGATTCCGCAGAGAGCTTTCCCGTGCCCACGGTAAAAAGAGCCGAAAATATTGACGTACATCCCGCCATCAGAAACTGCATTACCGCAAACACCGAAATCCGTACACTATACATGTGTGTGTTCGGCTCATATACCTTTGTGCCGTCTTCAAGGGTGCGCTCACGGCTTTTAATGCCCTCGTTTATCCATTTAATCACCAATATTGACATAAGCGCTGCCGCCATCGCGCCCAATCCGAATGATGAAGTCATCAACGAATAGATATGCGAAAACAGCACTCCGAAAAAGTTCGCGTCGGGAGAATGCGGCGAAATCACCGGCGTATTTCCCGAATCCTCGAAAACCGATCCCAAAATCGCCTTTCGCGTGAAACTTTCCGCGAAAAACGATATACACAGCGAAATCAGAAATACCGGCACATTTACCAGCTTCTCGCGAAATATAATCCGCGCCAACAAAACGGTAAGAAGAATCGCCGCCACCACAGCGATAAGACGCTCATTCGCGGCATACGCCACCGCGCAAAGGAATCCCAACAGCATTGACATTGAAATCCGCGAGGAGATGTCCTTTTTATCCCACGTTGTGAACAAACACAGCACCAATATCCACCCAACAAGGCAGGTGATGGTTTCGTTCCAGATGAATTTCGAGTTTGCGACATAGGAAACGTACATTCCGCAGCATAAAGCTATAAGCAACTTGTATCTCAACCGCGGAACTCCCAATTTTGCCGCCATATAATAAGCAATCAGCGGTATAAAGCTTATCAAAAGGGCATTTACCACCAGCATAGCCTTATAAGCCGCATAAGGATTATCAAAAACCACCAATATCGGCGCGTAGAACACCGCCCCGATATATCCCCCGGAGATTCCCGTATCACGAATCAGTCCGGACCAATCGCGCCCCGAATACATCGCCGCGATTCCCGCAACGTTAATTTCGTCGGGATAAATCACGGGAAGCTCCGTACTCAGCGAAAACAATGTGTTTACCACCACTGAAAACGCATAAAGTATGAACATTATCCCCCTGTCGCCCAGTGCCTCATAGAACAGCTCCAATCGTCGTTTCATTTCAACAGCAACCCCGCGCAGGCATCAATAAACAATACTCCAAGAAATCCCAATATGACTCTCGCAAAAGAGGGTCTTCCGCTTTCATACAAAGCCATAAAATACTCATCTGATTCGGTATCTCCGTCAAATTGCGAACGTATTTTCAGAATTTTCTTCACCGCGTGCCGATAGTAGATATAGTCCCCGAAAAGACACCACAGCACCTCTATAAGAATATTCACCAGCCACAGTAGATTAACCATTCCATCGGAGGACTGCGTGGCAGTTCCGCCGACAAACTTCGCGACAACAACAGTCGGAGCAATCATCAGAATTGCCGTCAGAACGCCAAACCAATCCATCTTACGATAGAACTGGAAAAACGGAGCGAACAAGCCGCTGCTGAAGTTGAAGAACACCTTGCGTTTTTTTCCCTCGCGAAACGCACCGAACGCGCGCGCGTAATGCCATACCGAAGTTGCGGAAAACGCTGCCAGCTCGCGCATACTTACGCCGTCTGTGCCCTTTTCGTTGTTCTGTATACTTTTGACAAGATCGTTTATTGTCGGATCGTCAATCATATCGAAAAGCTGTTGTTCGGTATCATTTAGAGGAACATTCGGATAATCTGCGTGATGGGGGTCGTTTTCTGTTTCCTTGGCGGATTGCGCGGCACTTCTGACATTTTCCGCGAACTCCTCCGTCTCGGACTTAACAGGTTCTTCCTCATCGGGAAGTCTTCCGTCCCATACATAATTCATACCGTGGAATTCCTCGATTCCACAATGCCCCAGAGAATTCCAGCAAGCTCTGTGGTGCGGAGTTCCACAATCGGGACAAACCACGATATCATCACCCTCACCGAAGCGTTTTCGGCAAACTGGGCATAATTTATTCAGAAATCTAGAATCAGACATTGTTTTATCCTTTCAAATCCTGAGTATTGATACTCAATATAATTATAGCACATTTTTCCGAATAAATCAACAGCTAAATTTGAAAAATACGAAAAATCGGTATAGAATAACGTGGCTCTCCTTGCCCAAAGCAAGGAGAGCCGCAAAATAATTTCACTTTTATTATCAATCACGAATATTACCGCTTGAGTCTACCTCAATTCGTATTTGAAATCTCCTTTCACGGTCGTTTCCGTCAAGCTTTACTACGGGCGAATATTCTACATATCCGCAACCGGAATTTCTCCCGATATTACTGCCCATTGAGCTATCACCGTATTCATAATTAACCTCTCCCGCGTTTTCTGTTTCCGCAAAATAGTATCCTCCATCAAAAAATGTTGTAATTTCGCCATTACTTTCAAAAGTTCCCGTAATGTATATTGTAAAATAATGCTCGCCCTTGTCATTATATACATCTTTTTGGCTGACTATCCGCTGTCTTTTGACCGATGAATCAGAGCCGTCCAACAAATCCTCAACAAATACTTTGTTGATGATCCACAGATCGTCTTTGGTGATTTCCGACTCGTCTGTCAAAATCATACCCTCGGTTGAAAAGTCGTTAATGGTGGCAGTGGAATCCGGTTTCTTATTTTCATTATAAGGTTGATTAAAATGATGTATTTCACCTTTTTCATACACATATTCTTGTTTTGTAGGTTCTTTGACGGTCAAACCGTCGTTCTCTTGCTCTCATTTGTATATACGAAAACTATTATGAAAACGTTGCAGGATTTTCAGAATATTTCCGCGGGAATAAAAATCCCTCCCCGAAAAGGGAGGGACCGATATTTTCGTTTAAGCCTTGCGCTTTCTTGTTGAAGCAATCAGCGTACAAAGCGGTATAGCCGCCAACGCTGCTGCAAAGCATGGGAAATCATACCAAAGCACGAACAGGAAAGCTTCGAATAACGGCATAACGCTGAGGTCTACCACTGACAAGGTTGAAACGAAGGAATATATCACATAGATTACCACGCCTGCTGCGACAGACGTTAAAGCGAATCTTTTTGCGCTGAAATCACCGATATTGGCAAAGAAACAGCCGACAAGAGAAATCAATATTCCCAACAAAAGCGTTTCCAAAATAAAGAACCCCATTTCGTGAGTATCTCCGCTTAGGTTCATAATAAAACCGCCGACCAATAGCGACGCAACAGCGCACACAACAAATCTTCTGGTTTTATTTCCGAAAAATTCGTGCGCTGCGTTTACTATACGCTCTTCCACTGGCATAGCCCTTTGCGCCGCAGCCATTATTTGTTTACTAATCATAATACCATCTCCTTAATGCTGTATAATGTCAGTTTTTTCGTTTAAATCACCAACTACATTCACATCAACCCAAAATACAAATTCTTTATCGCCTTTCCACAAACCGCTGTCCACGCGAAGCCTCTGCTCCACATAGGCGTATTTCTTCCCAAAAAGAACCGTTGCGCCCTGATTGCTTCCGGATTTAACACCGCCACTAACATACTCTGCGCTCCCATGCTCTATGGAAAACGAACCCCACGGATTCTTCACTGTTGCCGTATCGGCATCTTTATCCCATGAAAAATCGCCACCGACAGTCATAGTCACCCACTTAAATCCGCTTATTGTAAAGTTTTTTTCAAGCCTTACAGATAAATCACCACGATCTGCGGACTGTACACCGGGTTCGTCTTTAACAAATATTTTTGTTTCAATAAGCCAACCATCCTCATCAATATATTCATCTTTTGAAACTAAAACATATCCATCATCACCATCATCTGCAATAACAGACTCCGTTTCAGTAGCAGAAACATTACTGCTGTCAATTTCCGCCGCATTAGCCACAGCAGATATTGACAACACCATCATTACTGCCACAATAGCCGAACATAATTTCTTGAACTTTTTCATAACTTCAATTCCTTTCTTAATTTGGTTGTTGTGTTGTTCCACCAAAACACGGTCACGCGCCTATATCTTGGTTTTAATTATATTATATCACCATTAGATTTATTTGTCAACAAAAACCGAAAGTATACTTTTTGTATTTTTTCACAAAATTTGCGGACGATTTTTGGATATTGTTACAAACAAAAATCCCTCCCGAATCGGGAGGGATTTTACTCATATCTCCGCAATATGCGGGGATTCATCAATCCTTGATAAGCTCGATAATAGCCATCTCGGCAGCGTCTCCGCGGCGCGGACCTATCTTGTAGATTCTGGTGTAACCGCTGTTACGGCTTGCGTACTTGTTTTCCGCAACATCGTCGAACAGCTTTTTCGCCACACCCTCTTTAGTGATGTAGGAAAATACCTGACGCTTTGTATGAAGAGTGTTTGCCTTGCTCAAGGTAATCATCTTCTCAGCCTCCGCGCGCACTTCTTTCGCGCGGGTTACGGTTGTTTCAATTTTTCCATTCTCAAACAGAAATGTTACCATACCTCTCAGCATAGCCTTTCTGTGGTCGCTGGCTCTGCCCAGCTTTCTTGATCCCGGCATTTCAATTTCTCCTTTCGGTGGATTAACGCGTTATAACCCTCAGGCTCTGCAATTCCCGAGACTCAAACGCCGAATAAATCAGTTGTTATCCTCGGAAGAGGGAAGCTCACAGCCCAATGAGTCGAGCCTTGCCATAACCTCATCATAGGACTTCTTACCGAGATTTCTAATCTTCATCATATCCTCCGGCGACATTTTAACAAGATCACCTACGGTGTTTATGCCCGCTCTCTTCAAGCAGTTAAACGAACGCACGGAAAGCTCAAGGTCTTCGATGGTCATTTCAAGCACCTTATCCTTGTGGCTTTCTTCCTTGGTTTCCATAAACTCCTGAGGATTGATTTCGTCGGACAGCTCCGCAAAGAGCTGCAATCTCTCGATAAGAATCTTCGCCGCGTAAGAAACCGCTTCTTTCGCGGAGATTGTGCCGTCTGTCCAGATTTCGATAATCAACTTCTCGTAATCCGTTCTCTGACCGACACGTGTGTTTTCCACTGTGTAGTTGCACTTCAATACAGGTGTGTAGATACTGTCAATCGGAATCACACCGATGATAGGCTGAAGCTGTGCCTTATTCTGCTCGGCGGAAACATAGCCTCTGCCCTTATCGAGCGTAATATCCATATACAGCTTCGCTCCGGCGGACAAAGTAGCGATATGCATTCCCGGATCGAGGATTTCCACCTCGGAATCGGTCTTGATGTCGCCCGCCGTAACCTCACACTCGCCCTCAGATTCAATGTAAATCGTCTTCGGGGATTCGCCGTGCATTTTTGCTCTAAGTCCTTTAATATTAAGAACTATTTCTGTAACGTCTTCTTTAACCCCGGGAATCGTGGAAAACTCGTGCTGAACACCGTCAATCTTGACAGATGTCGCCGCAACTCCCGGCAATGAGGAGAGTAACACCCTTCTTAAGCTGTTGCCCAAGGTGTTTCCATATCCGGTCTGGAGAGGCTCCAGAACAAACATTCCATAAGTTCCGTCTGACCTTAATTTGAAAGTCTCGATGTTGAGCTTTTCGATTTTTTCTAGCATTTTGTACCCTCCCACCAGCTTATTCGCAAGTAATTTCGCAATTACTTTTGAATCAATTATCCTGTGCCTGATACCAATTCCATATCTTTGCTCAAATCTGTCTTCGATATGAAACCGGTATAAAATCCGCTTCACGGATTTTGCTGTATTCTCGTTAATTTCAAATCATACCGACAATTCTACCTCAAGTATTGACGAATTTCATAAAGTATAAACGCCCCGCCGATATGAATTAAAAATAACCGCACTAAATATCTGTATGCATCGGAGCGTTTTTTCAGAACGCTCACTGCAATTATTTAGAATACAACTCGATAATCAGATGCTCGGAAATCTCGAAATCGAGATCCTCACGCTGGAACGGACGAATAACCTTAGCGGACTGCTTTTCGCGGTCAACCTCAAGCCACATAGGTGTGAGTCTTCCGCCCGCGACTTCGGCAATCTGCTCGAACTTCTTGCTCTTCTTGCTCTTTTCGCGCAAGGAGATAACGTCGCCAACCTTAACTCTGTAAGAAGGAATGTCCACTCTCTTACCGTTCACACAGAAATGACCGTGAGATACAAGTTGACGTGCCTCGCGGCGTGTAATAGCAAGACCCATTCTGAAAACGATGTTGTCAAGTCTGCTTTCAAGCAAGCGGATAAGGTTTTCACCGGCGATACCGGATTCCTTGGTTGCCAGCTCGTAGTAGTGATAGAACTGCTTTTCGAGAACGCCGTAGACGAACTTCAGCTTTTGCTTCTCTTTAAGCTGTTGACCATACTCGGAAACCTTCTTGTGACGATTGCCGTCTTTCTGGAATCTCTTTGACTTCTTGTTCTCGGAATAGCCAAGTACAGCCGGACTGATGTCCAGACTTCTGCACTTTTTCAGTATTGGGTCGCGATTTACTGCCATAATAAAATCCTCCGTTAATCTAAATAATATCGGCAATGCTGCCGACGCTGAGCAAACGTTGCGCTCAGCACTTGAACGTTGTACTTCTTGTGGATTCCTGTCGAGAAATCCATTGTGTAGCCCAATCAGACACGACGTCTCTTGGGGGGTCTGCATCCATTATGAGGGATAGGCGTAACGTCCTTGATGAGTTTAACCTCAAGACCTGCCGCCTGAAGTGCGCGGATAGCCGCCTCACGTCCCTGACCCGGACCTTTCACATAAACCTCAACCGTCTTCAGACCATGCTCCATAGCCGCCTTTGCCGCAACGTCAGCGGCTGTTTGTGCGGCAAACGGAGTGGATTTTCTCGAACCTCTAAATCCCAGTCCGCCTGCGGAAGCCCACGAAAGCGCGTTGCCCTGAAGGTCGGTGATGGTAACGATTGTGTTATTGAAGCTCGACTGGATATGTGCCGCGCCGTTTTCAACGTTCTTACGCTCACGGCGTCTGCGAATAACCTGTTTCTTAGCCTGTGCCATTTATTTACCGCCTTTCCTATTACTTCTTCTTGTTCGCTATAGTCTTCTTGGGACCCTTGCGTGTTCTGGCGTTTGTCTTGGTGCGCTGACCGCGAACGGGAAGTCCCTTGCGGTGACGTGTGCCGCGATAGCAGTTGATTTCCACCAGACGCTTGATGTTAAGCGCAACCATTCTTCTCAGGTCGCCCTCCACCACATAGCCATCCTTGTCAATCACGTCACGGATCTTCGCTTCTTCATCATCGGTAAGATCCTTAACGCGGGTATCGGGATTGATTCCCGCCTTTGCCAGAATATCATTTGCGGACTTTCTGCCGATTCCGTATACATAGGTAAGCCCGATTTCTACGCGCTTCTCCTTGGGCAGGTCCACACCGGCGATTCTTGCCATACTTTCTCCTCCTTATCAGTTCACCGCGCGGCGGATTCTGCACTCCGCCGGGTGAATATTCGGGAATTAACCCTGTCTTTGTTTGTGTTTGGGTTCAACACAAATAACCATAACCTTACCCTTGCGCTTGATTACCTTGCACTTATCGCACATGGGTTTTACCGAAGGTCTAACTTTCATCTGAGTACCTCCTAATCTTAATATGCAAATCCAAAAACGCACAAATGAAATCCGCTTTGCGGATTTCATTTCCGCTCGCCTGCGCGTCACGGCTCCGCATTCGCTCCGCCGCGCCACGCGCGTTTTGGATTTGCCTTGCTTTACTGCTGGACTACTGCATACCTATGGGCTTTGTCACTTGGCGCGCCAGGTGATTCTGCCCTTTGTAAGGTCGTATGGGGACATTTCCACCGTGACCTTGTCGCCCGGCAGAATACGAATGTAATTCATTCGCAGTTTGCCGCTGATATGCGCCAAAATCTGGTGTCCGTTGGAAAGCTCCACCTTGAACTTCGCGTCCGGCAGTGCCTCCAGTATTACGCCCTCTACTTCCAGTACATCTTCCTTAGACAAGCTATTCACTCTCCTGTAACGTGCTTTTTGTGGCGAGCGCCCTCAGCGTCTGCCGCAGTTTCTTGTCCGTCAGTCCCGAAAGCTCGATTCGGCTTTCGGTGTAACGAACGTGCTTAATGTTCTTCTTTTTCGGGGATTCGAGCTTGCGCTCTTTGCCATCGGCAACATAGACGAATCCGCCGTCAACTCCTGTCACGACCATAAATCTTCCGGAATCGTGCCCCGCAGAGCTTATAACCACATTCCCCGCGTCAAATCTCATCAGTGACTCTCCAGTGTCAAGATAACGGGCGCACCGTCCGTTATCGCGATGGTATGCTCAAAATGGCAGGACAAACTACCGTCTGTTGTTACCACCGTCCACTTATCACCCAGAATATTGACCTTGCGCGAATGGGAATTAACCATCGGCTCTATAGCAATCGTCATTCCCGGAACAAGACGTGGACCGTGTCCCGCCTTGCCCTCATTCGGAACCTCGGGATCTTCGTGCATTTCGCGCCCGACCCCGTGACCGATGAATTTCTCGGCGCAGCGGTATCCGCCGCTTTCAACATGGGCTTGTATCGCGTGGGAAATATCTCCGATTCTGTTGCCCGCGATTGCCTGTTCAATGCCCTTGTAGAGAGCTTCCTCGGTGAACTTCATAATGCGTTCTGCTTCTTCCGAAACAGTGCCCACCTTGAATGTCTTGGTGTTATCGCCCATAAAGCCGTTAAGCTCTGCCACAATGTCACAGGAGAGAATGTCGCCGTCCTTGAGGATTTTTCGTTTGGACGGGATTCCGTGGATAAGCTCCTCGTTTATTGAGAAACAATTGTGCCCCGGAAAACCTCCATATCCCTTACACGGAGAATGCCCACCCTTGGAGCGAACGAATTCATCGACAATCTTGTCAAGCTCCCATGTGGAAATCCCCGCAACGGCGTGCCTGCCCGCAAGCGCAAGTGCCTGTGCCGCAAGCTCTCCCGCTTTCATCATAGCCTTGAGTTCGCTTGGATTTTTAATCTGAATCATTGCAAATAACGCTTTCTAAGCAGATTAACCGCGGATAGCCGCGAGAACCAGCTTTGAGGTTTCCGCGATTTCGTTCTGACCTTGCACGGTCACGAGCTTGCCGCGGGACTGATAGTAATCCTTAAGCGGAGCGGTCTTCTCATGGTAGGTCTTGAGTCTTGCCTGAACGGTCTCGGGCTTGTCGTCAATTCTCTGAACGACCTTCGCGCCGCAAGCGTCGCAGATTCCCTCAACCTTAGTGGGCTTGAACTCAATATGGTAAGAATTTCCACACTTCTCGCAAACTCGTCTGCCGCTCATACGTGCGGTGATTTTGTCATCGGGAACGTCAATCTCAACCACCTTATCAATCTGAACTCCCATAGAATCAAGCGCCTCTGCCTGAGCCACCGTTCTGGGGAATCCATCGAGGATAAAGCCGTTCTTTGCATCGGGCTGTGCGATTCTGTCCTTGAGGATTCCGATGATAATCTCATCGGGAACAAGGTCGCCCGCGTCCATAAACGCCTTTGCCTTCAAGCCGACCTCAGTACCGTTTGCGACTGCCTCGCGGAGCATATTACCCGTGGAAATCGCAGGAATATTCAGTTCTTTACAAACTACCTCAGCCTGTGTGCCCTTACCGGCGCCCGGAGCGCCCAAAAAAATCATATTCATAGTTTGCTCCATTTCTCAATTGACCTTAGTCCAAGAACCCCGGATGATGACGCATCATAATCTGGCTTTCAAGCGAACGCACAGTTTCGAGCGCAACGCCCACAACGATAAGCATTGTTGTACCGCCCAGCGACACCTGGATTCCCGTGAACTGCTGGAAAATAATCGGGAATATTGCAATAATTCCGAGGAAAATCGCGCCAATCAGGGTAATCTTGTTAAGCGAGTTGTAGATGAAGTCCGACGTCGGCTTTCCGGGACGATAACCCGGAATCGCGCCATTGTTCTTCTTGAGATTGTTGGCAATCTCCACGGGATTGTAAGAAATCGCCACATAGAAGTAGTTGAACGCTATAATCAGCACGAAGTAGATAACCGCGTACCAAGGCGACGTATGTGAGAAGAATCTCGCAACACCCTCCCAGAAGTTGTTGCCACTCGTACCGTCTCCCGTGATGTGGAAGAAGTACAGAATCGTCTGCGGCAGGCTCATCAACGACATTGCGAAAATAATCGGCATAACGCCACTCATCGCTACCTTAATCGGAATATGCGTGGACTGACCACCGTACATTTTCCTACCAACAACGCGTTTCGCGTACTGAACGGGAATCCGTCGCTCAGCGTTCGTCATAAAAACAACAAACCAAATCATCGCGACAAAAATTACCGCAATAAGCGCCACAAACGGGATTTTGCTATTGTCTGCCTGACAGGTTTTGACAAGACCCACGATAGACTCAGGAAGCCGCGCCACGATACCCGCGAAAAGTATCATCGAAATACCGTTGCCGATTCCTTTTTCGTTGATTCTGTCACCCAACCAGATGATTACCGACGCACCCGCCACAAGGCAAGCAATAATGGTAATCGCCGAAAGCACACTCGAAAAATCATTGCCGCTGTATTTCAGAATGTTCAGAGACCGACCGTCCGAATCCTTGGCGTTGCGTAGTGTGAAGTAGAACGCCGTTGCCTGAAATATCGCGATACCCAACGATGTAACCTTCGTAATCGTATTCAACTTTTTCTGACCCGCTTCGCCCTCTTTTTGCATTCGCTCAAGCGGCGGAATAGCGACTGTCAACAGCTGAATAATAATCGACGCGTTGATATACGGTGTAATCGACATCGCAAGCAGCGTGCCTTTTCCGAGCGCGCCGCCCGTCATAACGTCAAGGTAGTTCAACAGCGACGCTCCGGAAATCATCTGAGTAATCGCCGTGTTGTTAAGGAACGGAACGAAAATGCACGAGCCTAAGCGGAACAGAACCAGAATAAACAGCGTGTACAGAATCTTTTTGCGAAGCTGGGTATCAACCCACGCGTTGCGAAAGACCGTAAGCATTCCGTTCATTAAACCACCTCTGCCTTTCCGCCTGCCTTTTCGATTTTCTCCTGTGCAGCGGCGGTAAACTTAACCGCCTTTACGGTAAGGCTCTTGGTGAGTTCACCATTGCCCAGAATCTTAATGCCGTCCAGAGCGTTCTTGATAGCGCCGCAGTCGATAAGCGCCTGCGCGTCAACAACAGCGCCGCTCTCGAATCTCTTCTCAAGTTCGGAAACGTTGATAGTCGCAAACTCCTTCGCGAAGATGTTGTTGAATCCTCTCTTAGGCATTCTTCTCTGAAGCGGCATCTGACCGCCCTCAAATCCGGGTCTGATAGAGCCGCCGGAACGAGCCTTCTGACCCTTGTGACCCTTGCCCGCTGTCTTGCCCTGTCCCGAGCCGTGACCGCGGCCAATGCGCTTTACGTCTTTAACCGAACCCGCTGCCGGCTGTAATTCGTGAAGCTTCATTACTTTGCACCCCCCATTTTAGTGTACAATTGGCAGTTTATTGTTGACGGTTACTTGCCGCCAACACCCTGCCCCGAAATTAAACCTCCTCAACCTTTACAAGGTGAGCGATGGTCTTGATTTTTCCCTTTGTTGCCTCGTTGTCAGGCTGAGTAGTCTCAGAGTTTACCTTGCGCAGTCCCAAAGAATACGCGGTGGCAATCTGATTCTTCTTGCAGCTGTTCAACGAGCGCACAAGTTTGATTTTCAATGCCATAATGTTTCTCCTATTTCCAACGGCAAATCGACCGCGTCACTTCGTTCCGATTTCTGAGCGGCATTTCGACGCTTCGCGTCTTCAATCCCGCTCAGTCGATTTGCCGATTTCCTAAAGCAAATTCCGCAGGCAGAAGCTGCCCCCAAGCCGCTCGGACTTCGTCCGAGCTAGCCGAGCGACGCGTCACGCCGCGCGCGTTAATTTGCTCACTACGCGATTAAAGCTCTTTAACTGTCTTGCCTCTGAGTGCCGCAACTTCTTCCGCGGTTCTGAGAGATGTAAGACCCGCCATAGTTGCTCTAACAACATTGCACGGATTGTTGGAACGCAGCGACTTTGTACGGATATTCTTAATACCCGCCATCTCAATCACCGCGCGCACGGGACCGCCCGCGATAACGCCGGTACCCTCAGGAGCCGGACGCATAAGCACAGCACCCGCACCGAATTTACCTGTAACCTCATGGGGAATGGTGCTTCCCTTGAGGGCAATCTTGTGAAGATTCTTCTTCGCGTCGTCAATTCCCTTGCGAATCGCGTCGGGAACTTCGTTGGATTTGCCCATTCCGAAACCAACCGTGCCCTTTCCGTCACCAACGACCACCAAAGCGGAGAACTTCATAATACGTCCACCTTTAACGGTCTTCGATACGCGGTTTATAGCAACAACTTTCTCGGAAAGCTCGTTTTCTGCCTGTTCAAAATTAGCCGAATTAGCCAAGTCATTTCCCTCCTTATCAGAAATTAAGTCCGCCTTCTCTTGCGCCATCCGCAAGAGCCGCTACTCTGCCGTGATAAACATAACCGCCTCTGTCGAATACAACATCGGTTACGCCTGCCGCCTTCGCTCTCTCGGCAATCTTGAGACCAACCTTCTTAGCTGCCTCGCAGTTTCCGCCATAAGCGCCGAAATCCTTCTCATTGGAAGAAGCCGCCGCCAAGGTTACACCCTTTACATCGTCGATAATCTGCGCGTAAATGTGCATTGAAGAACGGAAAACATTGAGTCTTGGGCACTCGAACGTGCCTGAGATTTTAGAACGGACGCGCTTATGACGGCGCAGTCTGCTCTTGTTTTTATCAATAACTTTAACCATCTAAATTCGCTCCTTATATTACTTCTTGCCCTTAGCGGCTTTACCCTCTTTACGGCGGATAACCTCATCGGCATACTTGATACCCTTGCCCTTGTAAGGCTCGGGAGGACGCTTGCCTCTGATTTCGCTTGCCATCTGACCGACTTTTTGCTTGTCGATACCACAAACGATAATCTTATTCGGCGCGGGAACTTCCAACTTAATATCGTCGGTATCCTCAACCTCAACCTTATGTGAGAAGCCGAGAGTCATAACGACCTTTTTGCCCTGCTTTTCGCATCTGAAGCCGACGCCGTTGATTTCAAGCTCTTTCTTGAAGCCCTCGGTAACGCCGACTACCATATTATGAATAAGCGTTCTTGTAAGACCGTGAAGCGACTTGGAAAGATTTTCGTCATTGGGGCGGGTAACGATGATGTCATTGCCCTCTTTGCTGATTGTCATCAAGTGATTGAATTCCTTGGTGAGTGTGCCCTTGGGACCCTTTACTGTTACAATCGGTCCGTCGATTTTTACGTCAACGCCCGCAGGAACAGCAATAGGCATTTTACCGATTCTTGACATATTACTATTCCTCCTATTACCATACAAACGCGAGGACTTCGCCGCCAACGTTCATTTCACGAGCCTTCTTATCGGTCATAATTCCCTTTGAAGTGGAAACAATCGCGATTCCGAGACCCTTCATAACCTTGGGCATATCCTTGCAGTTTGAGTAGATTCTCAAGCCCGGTTTCGACACGCGGCGCAAGCCTGTGATTACTTGTGCGCGGCTGTCGGTGTACTTCAAAGTAACCCTGATAGTGCCCTGCTTGTTATCATCAATAACCTTGAAGTTCTTGATGTAACCCTCGTCAAGCAGGATCTGCGCGATCTGCTTTTTGAGATTGGAAGCGGGAATATCCACAGTGGGGTGCTTTGCGGAGTTTGCGTTGCGGATTCTCGTGAGCATATCCGCAATGGTATCTGTGATCTGCATTCATTTACCTCCTAAACATAAGCCGTTACGGATTCCATTCGTCCGTCGTACTCACATAATCTCCTCTTAATCGGGGTTAAATGCAACTCGTCCCCCGATGAGGTAAAGCTATATTTATGGGGATTTCGCCCCTTCTCCGATTACCAGGAAGCTTTCTTAACGCCGGGAATCTCACCCTTGTAAGCAAGCTCTCTGAAGCAGATTCTGCAAATGCCGAACTTACGCAGATAAGCGTGAGGTCTGCCGCAGATCTTGCATCTGTTGTAAGCGCGGGTGGAGAACTTGGGCGTTCTGAGCTGTTTTTGCTTTAAAGACGTTTTAGCCATCTTTTTCCTCCAAAATTACTTCTCAAATGGAGCGCCCATAAGCGTGAGCAGCTCTCTTGCTTCTTCATCGGTCTTGGCGGTGGTGATAAAGTTTATATCCATACCGCGAACCGCGTCGATCTTATCGTATTCAATTTCGGGGAAGATCAGCTGCTCCTTCAGACCGAACGAGTAGTTGCCGCGTCCGTCAAAGGAGTTGGGGTTGATACCTCTGAAGTCGCGTACACGG
>CAYZQU010000004.1:0-24561 GCA_964480645.1 uncultured Ruminococcus sp.
TTTCGGAAAATTTATATAGAAACGGGGAGAAATTTAATGAAAATTAAATCAATGATTATAATTTCGGCGATTTTATTTGCCATCTGTCCATTAATTATAGTTTCTGTTCTGGGGGGATATTTAGTTACCTCAAATGCGGGCAGTCGAGTTGAATCCATTATGAAAAGCGTAGCCGAGAGCGGAGCGACAAATCTTCAGTCTGTCATTGATATGGCGAATAATGATGTCTCCGGCATTGCGGAATATCCCGCAATCAAATCAATAGCGACAGGCTCAAACGATATAGACAATGTAAGTACCGCTACCGATTTTCTCAAGCGTTTCTTGTCGGAAAACAAGATGGTTACCTCTGCGAGCCTTACCAACAGTTCCGGAAATATCATTGCCGGGTCAAACGCGGGAAATATGCTGCTGAATTTTGAAAAGTTCTCGGAATACCCCGAAGATACCCTTTGCTTTGACGACGCCACCGGCGATTCCAAAAGCTCCTCCATGGTGATCAAGAAAAAGGTAGGCGATGGTTGGCTGTTTCTAAGCTATGACATTTCCACAAAAGGATCTATGTTGTACAACATTACCGCTAATTCAAATTTCTATGATGCTCAGGGAACAGTTTACATCGTGGATTCACGCGGGAACTGGTCTGCGGGTACGGTGGTCAATACCAATGTTGGTGGCAAATTCAATGACGACATCGCGAATCTTGCCGTGGCAACCGCTTCGGATGGCGTTTCCGACATTATGACATATCGCGAATCAGGTACGGACTATACTGCTTTAGTGTCAAAGGTCGGCGGTGAAAACTGTCTTTCGGCGGTTATAAGCTGCACCGTGGGGAGAGAGAATATCTTCTATAACTCGGTGCTTATTCCGCTTATTGTTGTGGCGGTTATCCTTGCGTTGGTAAGCGTAGGAGCGGCGTTTATCGTATCCGCTTCAGTCACAAGACCGCTTAAGACAATTGAGGAAACGCTCGAAAAGATCCGCCTCGGCGACCACGAGGCGCGTATCAGCAATATGGCGAATAACGAATATGGTCAGATGTCCCGTGCGTTCAATAATCTGGTTGATGAAATCGTTATCAGTGAGGACAGATACAGAGTAATCTCCGAAATGTCCGACAATATCATATTTGAGTGGAATTTCAAATCCAATGAGGTTGTTTTTTCAAACAATTTCAATAAGAAATTCAGTTATCGCGCCCCGTCCGATCACTTCGGAGACAGCTTTCTGTTGAAAGCAAAGATTCACCCTGATGATGTGGAGCGATACAGAAAAGACCTTGACGGACTTGAAAAGGGCAGAAACTTCGAACGTAATGAGTACCGTATCAAAAATATTTACGGTGACTTTATCTGGGTACTTATGAGAACCGCAACCCTTAAAGACAAGGATGGCAACATTCAAAAGGTTGTTGGTGGTATGGTGGATATTGACCGCGCCAAGAAGTCCGAGCAGCAGCTCACCGAGCGCGCAAGCTATGACGCGCTTACCGAGTTGTATAACCGTGAAACAATTGAGGGTCAGATTGACAACGAAATTTCGCTGTCTGAAATGCGTAAATCTGAAATGGCGGTACTGTTCGTTGATGTGGATAACTTTAAGCACTACAATGACAACTACTCTCACGCAACAGGCGACCAGGTGCTGAAATTCCTCGCGAAGACCATCAAGGAGACCATCGACGGAATCGGTTTCGCGGGACGCTACGGCGGCGACGAGTTTGTTATGATGGTAAGAAACGCCGAGGTGAACGACCCCGCGAAAATCGCTCAAAAGCTTATCAACAAACTTTCCGAGGGATTTGACGCGGATATAGGCGAACATCTGTCAGTCAGCGTTTCTATTGGTATTGCTGTTATCAAGGACAATTACAACACACGTGTTGAGTACCTTATTGGTAAGGCGGACGACGCGATGTACTCTGTTAAGAAGAGCGGCAAGTCCAATTACGCGTTTATTCAGTAATTCAGTGGATTTGTAGTTTAGTGTGGGCGCTGCCCCCACACCCCCGCCAAAGGGACTTCGTCCCTTTGGAATCCCGATTCCAATATTGTATGATTGTGAATTATTATGTTTTCACTGTGCGAAAGGCACGTTTAGATTTGTATTAAACGTGCCATACTCTCCAATAAGTAAATAAGCCCTTTCCGATTTGGAAGGGGCTTAAATTTTATCGCATGTTTCTTTCCGAATGTATGGCGCGTAGAATCAAATTCCACAGCACCTACTCCAACAGCGAGATGGGTTTAATTAAAATCTGCGCTGTATTGGGATTGGGATTCCAAAGGGACGAAGTCCCTTTGGCAGGGGGGCTGGGGGACGGAGTCCCCCAGTAGGAAGTCCCCTGCGCCCTCTGCTCATTTAATTGTCAACATTTTCTATCAACGTAAATCGTATTTTTTTATCAAATTACAACAAAATAACCGTATAACCGATTTGAAAGGAGTAACTTTATGAATATATCGAATCAGGAATACGGAAAGCTGACCAAGCAATTTTCCCCGCCCTCGGCTATGTACAAAACCATTCCGATGGCATTTGTAATCGGTGGGGCAATCTGCGTAATTGGCGAGATGTTTATGAATCTTTACCAATATATGGGGGCAGACACCGACCAAGCGGGAATGTGGACCTCAATCACATTGATTTTCCTGTCGGCACTGCTGACGGGGCTTAAGCTCTACGACCGAATGGCTCAGCACGCGGGAGCGGGAACGCTCGTTCCGATTACGGGATTCGCGAACTCGGTGGTATCCCCCGCGCTGGACTTCAAAAGCGAGGGATTTGTGCTGGGATTGGGCGCGAAGATGTTTGTAATTGCAGGTCCGGTAATAGTTTACGGCATTTCCGCGTCAATTATCTATGGAATGATTTACTATATCACCACGCTGTTTTAAGGAGGCTCTCTATGGCGATTTGTGAAGGCAAGACATTTAAGTTCAGCAACGCGTCAATTCTGACGTTTGCATCTGTTGTCGGCAAAGCTGAGGGCGAAGGTCCTTACGGGGACGAATTTGATGAGGTGATTGAAGACAATAAGGGTAACGCCGATACGTGGGAGCAGGCAGAAGCTATGCTCCAGAAAAAGGCTCTCACCCACGCGATGGACAAGGCGGGGCTTTTCCCCGAAGATATGGATTTGATTTTTGCGGGGGATTTGCTGAACCAATGCACAGGTTCGTCCTATGGACTTAAAGATTTCTATATCCCGTTTCTGGGAATTTACGGTGCGTGTTCCACGTTCGCGGAGGGCTTATTGCTGTCAGCGGCTATGGTAAACGCGGGTTATGTGGATAACGCGGCGGCGATTACTAGCTCGCATTTCTCATCGGCGGAGCGTCAATACCGATTTCCGCTGAACTATGGCGGAGTGCGTCCTCCAACGGCGCAATGGACGGCAACCGCCGCAGGCGCGGCGATTATTACCTCCGCGCAGAAGCCGCCGTATATCCGCGCGGCAACGGTGGGCAAGATTCAGGATATGGGAATCAAGGATCAAAATAATATGGGCGCAGCAATGGCTGGCGCGGCGTATGACACAATTACGCGCCATTTCAAGCATACTGGCACTCACCCCGAAACCTATGACGCGGTTATCACTGGCGATTTGGGGCAAATCGGAAGCGATATGCTGTACGAGCTGATGCTTCGTGACGGAATCGGACTGAAACGATTCCACAAGGACTGCGGACTGATGATTTACGACCGCGAGAATCAGGACGTTCATGCGGGCGGCTCGGGCTGTGGCTGTTCCGCGTCGATGATGTGCGCGCATTTTCTCAAAAAGGTACAAAGCGGCGAGTTGAAACGTATTCTGTATGTAGCGACAGGCGCGCTGATGTCCCCCACTATGGTTCAACAGGGCGATTCAATTCCCGGAATAGCCCACGCCGTCGAAATTTGCCACAGCTGAGGAAAAAGCCTTGCTACGCAAGTCTTTTTTGCTCAGCACAAAGGCTTTCGCCCGCGCCCGTTGGGCTTGGCGAAAGCTCTTTGCTAGGGCAGTTTTTGCGCTGCGCGCAAAAACTGCCCCGGACCCCCGCTTAAGCGCACGTTTTTGCGCATAGCGCAAAAAATGCGCCGTTTGGCTACAACGCTCTGCGGCGTAAGCCGCGGCAAGCGTTGTCCAAACAGGGGGCTAGCCCCTTAAGAATCCCGATTCCAATATGATGTAAATTTAAATTAAAACCATCTCGCTGTTGGAATAGTGGTTTGGGATTGTATTTAATGTGCCATCTTCTCGGATAAAAGAGTTAAAACCCGAACCACTTATCCGAGTGCAAGTTTAGCGTGTAATAACAAAAAGCAAGGCAATGGTGTTTAGTGCAAATCCGAAACGCGAGTGACACGTAACACCGCAAAGCGGTGTTACGTGTCACTCAGGCGAGCGCAGACGAAGTCTGCGCGTTTTCGGATTTGCTATCTGGATAAGGAGTTTATAATGGATATGTTTATGGAATATGTCTGGGCGTTTTTGATTGGTGGACTGCTGTGCGCAATCGGACAAGTGCTGATAGACCTGACAAAACTTACTCCCGCGCGGATTCTGACGTCCTATGTCGTTGCCGGGGTGATTCTCGGCGGGCTTGGCTGGTATCAGCCGATTGTCGACCTTGCGGGCGGCGGAGCGACAGTTCCGCTGACGGGATTCGGAAATCTGCTTGCTAAGGGCGTTCGCGAGGCGGTTGACCAGAACGGAATCCTCGGAGTATTTATGGGGGGATTTACCAACGCGGCTGTCGGACTGTCGGCGGCTGTGTTCTTCGGACTGCTTGCGGCTCTGATTTTCAAGAGCGGTTCAAAAATCAACGAAACGTGAAAAATCCGCGGCTTAAAAACGAGCCGCGGATTAATTTATACGGTTATTTCTATCAAATTTCCCTCAATGTCAGCTATGCAACTTTCGTAATATCCATCACCTGTACGCCGAGGTTCGCTCTGAACACGATAACCCGCGCTTTTTAATTCCTGAGTCAACTCGTCAACACGTTCCACGCTTCCGACGGAAAAAGCGACATGCGCGTATCCTGTGCGGAACAGAGTTTTTTCAGCGTCGTCAAGCTGTGGAATCGTCATAAGTTCCAATCTTGCACTGTCCGAAAATGTCAGAAAATAGGAACGGAAACCTGTTTTGGGGATTATGATAGCCGCTGTCCGATACAGCATTGAAATATTTAACAAAAAAATTCTTTGCCGTCTCAATATTGTTGACATACATTGCGATATGCTCAATTTTCATTCTCACTCTCCCAGAATAACCTTTCGGAGTTCATCAACATTTTCCGCGATATGGGCGGGATTGTATTTCTCCAGTTCCTCACGAATGCGGAATCCCCATAACACGGCACACACCTCCATATTCGCGTTTACGGCGGTCTGCATATCAACGTTGCTATCGCCCACATACAACGGCTTTAAGCCCGATTTGGCATACTTCTCCGCGAGATATTGTGCCGCTCCCGGAGCGGGTTTGATGTCAAAGCCCATTCCCGCGCCGACTACCTCGGTGATGGTATCTCCGTAAAACTGTCGTAACAGCTCCTCGGCAAAACGGCTGTCCTTGTTGGTATTGCACACGGCGGTAATTCCGCGCCGCTTGAGCTCCTCAAGAAGTTCCTTCATACCCTCGTAAGGGCGCGTTAAGTCGGATTTATGAATCTCATAATACTCCGAAAAGCTTTTGTAAACGCGATTCAGGGTTTCACTGTCGGAATCGGGCGGACAGATTCGCTCAATCAGCTTCGGAATTCCGTTGCCGACGAAATACTGATACTCACCCTCGGTATGCGTTGGGAATCCATATTGTTCCAGCGCGTAATTTCCCGCCGCCATCAAATCCGCGAGAGAATTCAGCAAAGTTCCATCAAGGTCGAAAATTATCGGGTTAAACATATTTCTCCTTATTTAAGCACTATTGTTTTCGCTATGTAATCAACTGTATCCGACGGGATAGACGCGTCGTCAATGTTGATCTTTACATACACGCCCAAGGGCTTATTGCGCGCCAGGATTCCGTGAGCGTATTCATCTTCGGAAGTATCCTTAACCATAATACGGCAAGTTGATACGATAGCGTTGTCCGTTGTGCTTACTTCCTTATAATCGCAGTCCCAATTAACAACAGAACCAAGCATAAGCTGATTGTAAATCTGACGATAGGCGTCGCTTTGAGTTTCGTCTATTTCGCCGTTGGGATTATCATCATACTTGCCCGAGGGATAAATATCATAGTCTATCGAGCCGATTTTCTCGCCGTTTTGCATAATATAAACCGGTGAAAAACCGCCATCGCCGCATTCATCTTCATTCTGCGGGACACTTATTTTCCAATCGTCCGGCAGACCGATCTTCAGCTTAAACGGTGTAACGTCGAATATCTTCGCGTTGTTTTCGTTTTTCAGGAATTCGTGCGCAGGGAAAGCAACCTCGCGGTTTTCATACCCCGAACGTTTTTCCGCGGCGTGTTCGCCGGCGGATGTTGCAATCGACTCATCGGCAGAGTTTTGTTCAGTCGATTCGCCATCGGATGACTGTACGGGAGATTCATCAGAAGTGGATTGAGTGCTTGTTCCATCGGCATTGCCGGGCTGAGGATTGACGCCTTGTTCGCTGCATCCCGCCAGAAGCACACATACAAGAGTTAATGCTGCAAATACTGTTTTTTTCATTGTGAAAAGCCTCCTATGATAGATAAAAAATATTGTAATCATTTAAGCAAGAAACATTTTCTTAAACTTAATGGTACTCTATCAGTATACCACTTTTACCCAAAGGTGTCAATACTTTTTATTTAAGAAATTGGTTACAAATTGGTTACAAAATTAATACAATACACCTTGAAATTTTTATTTGTATGTGCTATAATATATAATGTATAATATTATGGATACGCCGATGAAGAAAATGGCAATTTCCAAAATCAACGGAGAAGATAGAATGGAGTATTTTGATTTGTATTCGGTTGACAGACAACCGCTCGGAAGGAGTATTCGGCGCGGTGCGCCTATTCCGCGCGGAGAATACCACATTGTTGTTCAAGTTATGACAATCAACAGAAAAGGTGAAATTTTACTTACTCAGCGCGTTCCGGAAAAGACCAGCGGCGGAAAGTGGGAATGCTCGGGCGGCTGCGCGGTTTCGGGAGAAAACAGCAAATCTGCGGCGGTGCGTGAGTTATTCGAGGAAACAGGAATCCGCGCGTATGAAAATGAGTTGCGCCCCGAATGGACAATCACAACCGACAGTATGTTACGCGATTTCTACATTCTGGTAAAAGACGTTCCGTTAAGCAAACTGCATTTACAGTCCGAGGAGGTCTGCGCAGCGAAATGGGTCAGTTTCGATCGTTTGTGCGAGTTGTCGAGTCTGGGTCAGACCACGCGCACTGTCACGCGCTGGTTGAGAGCGCGTGGCTATGAATTGGAAAACCTGACGCGAAGAATTATCCGCGAATACGCGTATTGATGGAGGAAAATCTTGGATATTAAATCTATGATAGAAAAAATCAAGCGAATTGCCAAAAGCGATGAATGTTCCGGTAATTCGCTTGAGGAGGTATTCGCGCGAGTATATCTGGCGTCTGAAAAGTCACTTGGGATTACGCCGTTTGACGAACAGCTCAAGGCGGCGGTTTTTCTCTCTGAGGGGAAAATGATTCAGATGCAGACAGGCGAGGGCAAAACGCTTACGGCGGTGTTCGCGGCGTGCTATGCCGCGCTTCTGGGAGAGAGCGTCCATATTCTGACATTCAACGACTACCTCGCGCGACGTGACTGCGACTGGATGCGCCCGATTTATGATGAAATGGGCGTTTCGCTTGGCTGTATCACCGAGGACACTCCGCGTGCGGAACGCGGGGAGATATACCAAAAGCAGGTTGTCTACACCACCGCGAAAGAGGCGGGATTTGACTATCTGCGTGACTTTGTATGCTTTGATACGAGTGAAATGGTGTTTCCGGAAAAGTTGGATTTCGCCATTGTGGACGAAGCGGACAGTATCCTGATTGACGAGGCGCGTATTCCGCTTGTTATCGCGGGAGATGTTGCTGTGCGCGAAAGCGGGGATATGCGTGAAATTTATGATAAACTCACAGATTTCACCGACGCGGATTTCGAGATGGACGAGGATACGCGAAATGTCTATCTGACAGATTTTGGAGCGGACAAGGCGGAATCTCTGTTCGGGCGCGATATTTACGCGGCGGAGAACGCGGAGCTGTTGGCGAAAATCTGCGCGTGTCTGAAAGCGCGGGACGTTCTCTGTGAAAACAAGGACTATATCGTCAAGGACGGCGCAATTCTATTGGTGGACGAATTCACGGGGAGAGCTGCGCCGGGGCGTGTTTTCCCAGGCGAACTGCAATCCGCGGCGGAAGCGAAGCATGGGCTGAAAATCACCTCTCGTGGTCGTATTATGGGAAACATTGCTCTGCAATACTTCGCGCGGCTTTATCCAAAACTGTCGGGAATGTCGGGAACTGCCGAAAGCGCACGGGAAGAATTTGAGAAGTTCTACGGAATACTAACCGAGGTGATTCCCACAAGGCTTCCATGTATTCGCGAGGATTCCCCGTTGGAACTGTATTACGATTCGGACGAGAAACGCAAGGCTATTATTGACGCGATACGCGAATCCCACGACAAGGGCGCGCCCGTTCTTGTCGGAACGGCAAGCATTGCCGAGAGCGAATCCCTTGCCGTTTCTCTGCGCGAAATCGGTATTGAGTGCAATGTTCTGAACGCGAAAAACAACGCCGATGAAGCGGAAATCATTGCCGCCGCCGGAGAGCGCGGCGCGGTGACGATCTCCACAAATATGGCTGGGCGCGGTGTGGATATTAAACTCGGCGGCACGGACTGCCGCGATAAGGAATTTGTCGCGGACGCGGGTGGGCTGTTGGTTATCGCGACTTCAATGCGCGAAAGCTCGCGGATTACGCAACAATTACGCGGGAGAGCGGGAAGACAGGGCGACCCCGGAAAGAGCCGTTACTTTGCGGCTCTGGACGATGAAATTATGACGAAATTTGACCTCAAGGGTTTGTGCGGACGACATTATCCGAGTGAGAAAATCAACGGGAAAATTATCGATAAGGCTGTTCTGCGTGAGGCAGAACGCGTTCAGCGAATCTCGGAGGGAGATACTTTCGATGACCGCGTGAACTTGATGAAATATACGATGATCGGCGAAAAGCACCGCGAACTGACATTCCGCCGCAGACGTTCCTTGCTTGACGGAACATATAGCAGTGAGTTCTGGCAGAAGTCGGGACTGTATGAAAAGGCTGTGTCTAAATTTCCCGAAGAGGAACTGCAAGCTTTACAGAATAACGTTCTGGCGGCTCTGCTGAATGAATTCTGGTGCGATTATCTGGACTATACAGCCTACTTGCGCGAGGGAATTCATCTGACGCAGGTTGCGGGGCGAAACCCCGCAGAGGAATATAATATCGCGTGTGAGGAATATTATAACTCTGCCGCCGAGTCAATTCCCGAACGTATGGAAGAAAAACTCGCGGAGGTTCTTGAATGTGATACCCTCACGGATTACAAGCTTGATATTCCCTCAAAAACTTATACCTATCTTCTGGACGATATGGGAGAGGAGTTCAAAGCTAAACCGATTCTCTCTGGGGTGTTCTCGGAGGGATACGAGCCGGGGGAAGTTCCCGATGATGAGGAATCTGAGGAAGATATGGACGATTCCGAGCCGAAAACAGGTTTTTTCAAGCGAATCTTCGGGAGGAAAAAGTAATGCCTATATCATCGGAATACAGAACGATCTGCGCTATCGCCACTCCGGCGGCTGTCGGGGGAATTTCTGTGGTGCGTATCTCGGGAGAACAGGCGTTCGATGTCGCGGAAAAGGTCTTCAAGCCTGTTTCCGGTAAGCCGATAACCGAAATGCGCGGATATACGGCGGCATACGGGCATATATACGATGACGGGAAAATTCTTGACGACGGCGTGATTCTGGTGTTTCGCGCGCCGCACTCCTATACAGGCGAGGACGTGTGCGAGATTTCGTGCCATGGCGGGATTTATGTGACGAGGCGGCTGCTTACGGCTT
Source organism: uncultured Ruminococcus sp. (assembly GCA_964480645.1). Lineage (GTDB taxonomy): Bacteria > Bacillota > Clostridia > Oscillospirales > Ruminococcaceae > CAG-115. Next base: position 10,075 of record CAYZQU010000004.1, read on the forward strand.
GTCTGAAAGCGGGAGCAAGTCCCGCGGGCGCGGGAGAATTTACCAAGCGCGCGCTGCTTAACGGTAAAATGTCGCTGACTCAGGCGGAGGCGGTCGCGGATATTATCGCGGCTCAAGGCGAACAGAGTCTCGCTTGCTCAAATATTCAGCGCGAGGGAGCGTTATTCCGCCGCGCGGAAAAAATCTCCGAGATGATTCTTGAAATTTCCACGCAGATTTCCGCGTGGATTGACTATCCCGATGATGATACGCCCGTAGTCACCCAGGAATGGCTGGTCGAGAAAATCACCGCTGTGGAAGCTGAGCTGGACGATCTAATGGCGAACTATGACACAGGGCGTATTATCCGCGAGGGAATTTCCTGTGCGATTGTCGGAAAACCCAATGTCGGAAAATCCACCATTATGAACGCGTTGCTGGGTACGCGGCGCAGCATTGTCAGCGATACGGCAGGTACTACGCGTGATGTTGTGGAGGAATCCGCCAATGTCGGAGGGGCAGTACTTCAGCTGTCCGACTGTGCCGGAATCCGCGAAACAGAGGATGAAGTGGAGAAAATCGGTGTGGAATTGGCACTCGAAAGGCTCCAAAACGCCGACGTCATTCTGGCGGTGTTCGACGGCTCTAATCCCCTTTCGGACGAGGACAGACGGCTGTTCGGATTATTAAATAACAAAAAAGTTGTCGCGGTGGTGAACAAATCGGATTTGCCGCAGAGAATAGATTGCGCGGAGTTGCAATCCCAATTCGGCTCTGTTGTGCAGATTTCCGCGCGAGACGAAAACTGCGCTCAAACGCTTGGTCGGGAAATCACTGAGCGTCTCAATCTGGCTGATTTCAATGCCGACGCGGGATTTCTCGCTAACGAGCGGCAAAGAGCGTGCGTACTCCGCGCGGCGGACGCGATAAACGAGTCACTCCTAGCGGCACGGCTCGGAGTGACTCCCGACGCGGTGGGCGTAAGTCTCGAACAGGCTCTGGAAGCCATTTACGAGCTTTCGGGAAAATCCGCCTCCGAGGAGGTTATAGCGGGAGTTTTCGAGAGATTTTGTGTAGGGAAATAACAGGAGATACAGAATATGGATATTTTGATAATAGGTTGCGGTATGGTGGGTTCGGCGCTTGCCGAAACCCTGGACAAAAAGGGGCACGATGTGTCGGTAATAGACAAGTTAAGCTCCAAATTCGACTCGCTTTCGCCGAGCTTCGGAGGTTTCACAACGGTCGGCGTTCCGATTGACTGCGATGTCCTGAAGCGCGCCGGAATTCAAACCTGCGACGCTCTGTTTGCCGTAACCGCTCAGGACGATATGAATATCATGGTGTCACAACTGGCGCGGACGATGTTCAATGTTCCTAAAATTTTCGCGCGAATAACGGATATTGAAAAGGGCAGAGTCTTTGAGGAACTGGGAATCAATGTGATTTGTCCGACCAAGCTTACCGTCAGCGCGGCTTGTGCGGCGCTTGAGGAGGATAAGTCCACAGAAAGCGATGTTATAAACTTTGAGAACCATACGGTAATTTTTACCAAGCTGGATCTTCCCGAACAGCTTATTGAGGGTACTCCGGAAGACATAGAATACGAAAATGAGGAAGCACTGTTTGGTATTATCCGCAAGAATTCGGGATTTATTATTTATCACGGTCAGCCGCTGACGTTCGCCGAGGGTGACAAACTTATTTTCGCACGAAAAGCCTAGAGCGCAAATTCAAAACGCGCGTGGCGCGGAACACGCAAAGCGTGAGCCGCGACGCGCAGGCGAACACAAACGCAGGTTGACCGAAGGTCATTCGGCGTTTGTGTGGTTTTGAATTTGCTTTAAGATAAGGAGAAATTATGAAAGCAATTATTGTAGGCGGCGGAAAAGTAGGCTTCTATCTCGCGAAAACGCTGCTGGAACACGGGGATTACTCAATTACCATAATTGAACAGGATAAGGAGAGCAGCCGCCATTGCGCGAATAATCTCGACGCGGAGGTAAGCTGTGGAAACGGCACAACCGTCGAGGCTCTTGAAGCGTGCGGAGCGGCAAAGGCGGACTGTGTTATCGCGGTAATGGGTGCGGACGAAAGCAACCTGGTGTGCTGTCAAATCGCGAAACAGAGATTCGGAGTGAAGAAAACGATCGCGAAAGTCAACAATCCCAAAAACGCGGACGCGCTGAAAAACCTCGGTGTGGATATTGTTATCTCCGCGACGGACAACATCATTCAGCTTCTTGACCACGAAATCGACCTCAGCGCTATGAAACAACTTATGAAGCTGGATGGTGAGGAAGCGTCGTTGATGGAGATCACTATTCCGAAGAATTACGCTCTTGAGGGCAAAAAGCTCTCCGAGCTTCAGATTCCGAACGGGTGCAACTTAGCGTGCATTTCACGTGGTGGAAGAACCATAATTCCGCGTGGTAATACCTCGCTTTACAGCGGAGATACGGTACTGGTTGTGATGATGAATTCGGCGGAAAAGGAGCTTAGAAAAGCTCTTAAAATAAAGGATTAAGGAGAAGATGATGGGCTGTTTATTCAAAAAGAAAAAGGACGATGAAAAAATCGAGCCGACAAATTTCGAGAATGCCGGGCATTTCAGCGGGTTTGTACTGCTCAGTGAACCCGAATGGGACAAGAAAAAATTCCTTGAGGATTTTAAGTCGGACTGGGGAATTGAACTTGAGGACGAGGGCAGCGCGGAAAATCCCGAAGACGACATAGCGGTTTTCGCGCATGTTGGCGAACTTACACTGATGGTGGGATTTACGCCGGTGCCTGTTCCATACAATGAAGCGGAGCAATGGGCGCAGGCGAATTACCGTTGGGACAAGGCTGTCGAAGTTGCGAAAGCGCACAAGGCAACGTTGATCGTCGGCGTTAAGGGCGACAACGAGTTAATGCTCGACAAGGCAAATCTGTATGTACAAGCTGTCGCGACCGCGCTGAATCAAGAACACGCCACGGGGTACTATGACCCCCAAATCGTCTACGAACCGGAATGGTATCGTAAATTCGCACTGGCGGCGCACGAATACGAAGCATTTCCGTCAATGAATCTGGTATGGTTCGGAATGTACACCGACCGCAAGCAAGCGGGAATCTACACACTGGGAATGCGTCGGTTCGGCAAAGAAGAAATGGAAGTGCTTATTCCAAGCAAGGAAATGAAATCCATTTCCCCGGGGGATATTATTGAGTTTCTGTCGGATATTGTGGATTACGTTTTACTGGAAGACGTTACTTTACGCGATGGCGAAACGGTAGGTCCTACCGCCGAGGAAAAACACCCGATTACATTCGGCAAGGGCGTTGGTATAAACGGCAATTCGTTCAAAATCGGTTACATACTCGGTTGATAGTGTATTGTAACTAAAAACAACGCACCGGCGATTCGCGCAAATCCCAAATACAAGTAACGTGTGCGTTTTGGAATTTGCCATTAAAAATAGCGTTACCAAAATCAACGCAATGACGACTCGTGCAAATCCAAAATGCAAGTGACGCGGCACACTGCGTAGCAGTGTGCAGTGTCACTTGGCAAGCGGACTTGAAATGCCGCAAAGCGGCGTTTCAAGTGCGCGTTTTTGGATTTGCCATTAAGATAAGGAGAAGATTATGGGATTATTTGGCAAGAAGAAAAAAACAGAGGAACATCATGAGCCGGAGGAGTTTGACAGCATTGGCTCTTTTAACGGATTCGTACTGCTTAATTCCGAGGAATGGGACAAGGAAAAGTTGATAGACGACTTCAAAAAGGACTGGGGCATTGAGCTTTCAGAAAAAGATGATGATGAATCCGAGGGCGCGGACGAACTGCTCTTTGCGCAGACCGGCGCATATACCATAGTTGTGGGATACATCGGCGCGCCTATTCCCGATGGCGAGGCTGAACACTGGGCAGGTGCGAATTTTATGTGGAAGGACGCTGTACAGGTGGTAAGCGGTCATAAGGCTCAGTTGATTGTTACAATCTTCGGCGGCGATGATGATTTGCTTGAAAAAGGCACGCTGTTCGTAAAGACTGTCTGCACGGCACTTAAGCAGGACAACGCGATTGCGTTCTACACCGACGGAATGGTATACTCTCCACAGCAATATCTCGATTTTTCGGGAATGATGGAAGACGATGGACTCCCGATTCTTAACTGGATATGGTACGGAATCTACTTTGATGAAAAGCGCGCCGGAGTTTATACATACGGAATGCGCAGATTCGGAAAAAATGAGATGGAAGTTATTGTTGACCGCGAAACCGCCGACCTCAATGCTCTGCGCGGCTTTTTACTGAACATAACCGCGTATGTTCTTACCGAAAATGTGACGCTCCGCGATGGAGAAACTATCGGCTTTTCTGCGGAACAGAAACTCAAAATCGAGCTTAGCCCGGGGATTGGTGTTCACGGAAACACGCTGAAAATCGAATACGGAGAGTAAAATGGAAAATAAAAAAACACAGGCTTCCAAGGCAAAAACGAAATCCGCGCCGAAAAAAGCTCCTCAGGGTGATATAATTTTCGCGCTAGACATAGGCACGCGTACCGTTATCGGATTATTGGCGAAAAAGACCGCTCAGGGGTGCAAAATTCTTGACGTGGAGAGCGTCCCTCACTCGAAACGCTCTATGTCGGACGGGCAGATCGAGGATATAAAATCCGTGGCGGAGGACATCAAACGCGTTAAAAAGGAATTGGAAACGCGCAATAAAATCACGCTTTCAAACGTTTGCATCGCTGCGGCGGGGAGAGCGCTGAAAACCCTACGCGCTTCATGGGAATTCAAGCTGCCTGATAACGCTCCGATTTCGGAAAATACGCTTCGTAATGCTGAGATGGACGCGGTTCGGCGCACCTGTGAGGATTTTATGTCCAAGACCGAATCCTCGTCGTTTTACTGCGTGGGGCACAGCGTGATTTCTCTGACATTGGACGGTTTCAAGGTTCAGAATGCCGAGGGACATCGCGGCGAGTGCCTTGTAACAGATATTATCGGCGCGTTTTTACCCGTGTATGTAGTGGACAGCCTGTGCGCGGCGGTGGAAGCGGCGCGGCTTTCGGTGGCAAGCCTGACATTAGAGCCGATTGCCGCCATGAATGCCATTGTGCCGCCCGAACTTCGACTGATAAACTGTGCGCTGTGCGACATCGGCGCGGGAACCTCCGACATAGCGGTGTCGCGTGACGGAAGCGTTATCGCGTACGGAATGACGACTACCGCAGGGGACGAAATCACCGAGGCAATTATGAAAGAACTGCTTGTGGATTTCAACACCGCCGAGCGAATCAAGACGTTTTCCGAGAAAGAGATTAAATACACGGATATTCTGCTGATGGAACATAAAATCACCCGTGACCGCGCCGATAAACTGATTGAACCATACGCGCGGGAGCTTGCGAGAACCATCGCGCGGGAGATTCTCAACGCGAACGCCACTCCTCCTCAGGCGGTGTTTCTGGTTGGCGGCGGAAGCAAGCTGAATGGTCTTTCGGACTATGTTGCGGAAGAACTCGATGTAAGTCCCACTCATGTGATTTCGGGACGGCGCGAATTATTGCGCGGAATCATCACGCCGAACGAAATGACGCTCTCGGCGGAACACGCGACTCCCGTCGGAATTGCCATAAGTATGGGCGAGGGCGTATCCTACGACTTCACCACCATCACAATCAACGGCAAAAAACTGCGCGCGCCCGATACGAACCGCCTGACGGTGTTTGAGTTGTTGGGAGCAGCGAAAATCACTCCCGAGGATATGATTGCGGGAACGGGAAAGCCGCTTTCATTCACCGTTTCGGGAGAACGAATTACTCTGCGCGGAGAACCGCCGCGCGCTGCGGAAATCACTGTGAACGGCAGACCCGGCTCACTGAACACAACGGTTACCAAAGGGGACGAAATCACGGTTATCCCTGCGGAATCGGGCGCGGACGCTTCGGCGCATTTGTCGGATTATTTTGATATGGCGTCTATAAAATCGTTTACTATAACGTTGTTCGGAAAAAAACAGCGCGCGGGGCGGTACATTATGCTAAACGGTCGGGAGATCACCTCCGAACGCCGCATACAAGAGGGTGATGAAATCTCGCTTATTGAAGCGGAAACAGTCGGGGAACTGCTGAAGGTTCATGGCTTTTCCTCTGAATCCGTGCTGTTGAACTATAAGCCCGCTTCTCCCGAATCCACTCTTAAGAGCGGTGATATTATCTCAAAGGTTGAGAATCCCCAAACTCCCGAAAAGACGGAAAATCCCGAAAAAAACGAGAATCCGCATATTACGGTAAACGGAATCGAAGCGGAATTTCCGACGCGCGCGGACGGAAATCCGCCGATATTTCTTGATATCGCGACAGCTTTTTCGGACGACCCCACAACGCTGCTCGCCTCCGCGAAGACAATCACAATAAACGGAAAAATCGCGCGATTGGACGAAGAAATACACAACGGAGATGTGATAATCATTGAATAAATTTTTACGAATTTCAGCTATTGCTTTGGCGGTATGTCTGCTGTCCTCCTGTTCACGAATTCCCGATTATTCGGAGAATTCCTCGGATTCGGACGCTTCCGAATCGGGAAACTCAAACGATGAAATAAACAAGTACGCGGAATCGGACGTCCGCGAATTTGATATTGTCAAAAAGGACTTCATCACCAAGCTGAACGCCGAGGGCGGCTCACACAACGGCACAGTTGCCGAAAACGGAAGCTTTGATGGCAAAGGATACCTCAAACTGCGCGAAAACGGGGCATTAAAACACATCATCAACGTCAACACTTCACAGCACTATCGGATCGTCCTTGCAGCACGGTCTGAAACCGGCGCGGCAATATCGCTTAAAATCGGCGATAAAACGTGCGGGGCATATTATATTCCCAAATACGAAGCGTCCCCGGATTCGGAGGAATCCGAAAACGAATTTAAGTTTGAGTACTACGCTGTGGATCATCAGTATCTGACTATGGGGCAGAATGTGGTGCAATTCACCGTGGAAAGCGGAACAGCCGAAATTGACTACATCGTTGCCGAAAGCTCGGATACGGTGGACAGCACATGCTATAACGCGGGTTCGGGGTTCGCGAATCCGAATGTTTCCCTGCGAACAGCGGGATTAATGCGCTATTTTTCGGACATTTACGGCGAACAGACCCTTACCGCGCAAAATGTCACGTTTGGGACAAATACCGAGCTTACTGCGGTTTACAAGGCTGCGGGAAGGTATCCCGCGATTCGGATAAGCGAGCTTGCGGACGCGTGGGAAGATGAGGACGTTACCAAAGCCGAGACGGAGCTTGCGATGAAATTTGGGAAGGACGGCGGAATTCTGTCGTATGTGTGGCACTGGTATTCCCCGAATATCAAGCATTCCGTTGATACGGGCGCTTTTGATTTGGCAGCGGCGTTTGAAGAACAACGCCCTGAGGACGTTGCGCTGTTTGACGAGGACGAAATAAACGCGCAGGTAAACGCGGGATTTCTTCCCGGAGATATGGTATCCCTTATTCAGGACACGGACAAGCTGGCGGAGCTTCTCAAGCCGTTTTCCGACGCAGATATTCCCGTGCTGTTTCAGCCGATTCCCGAAGCGGATTCGGGGCTGTATTGGTGGGGTGATAACTCGGAAAATTATGTCTTGCTGTGGAGATTCCTGTTTAACAGGCTTTGCTCCTATCACAAGCTGAAAAATCTCATCTGGGTATGGAACGGTTCTTCAGAGGACTATTTTCCGGGGACACGGTATGTTGACATTGGCGGACAGAGCTTCTACGAAAACTCCAATTCCTCTTTCGCGGGGAGATTCGGCGAAATTTACGATACCCTGCCGACGACAAAAATGCTTGGCATTACGTTTTGTGACGTTCTGCCAAGCATAGATTATATGTGTCGCGACAACGCGTTGTGGCTTTTCGCCGCCGCGGGGAATGGAAACTATACCGTAAAGTCGAACGGCGAGTTGTCAGAAACGTTCAACAAAGCGACATCTCTGCATTATTTCTACAACAACCGCCGTACCGTAACGATGGACGAGCTGCCGGACTTTTCAACCCTGTAAGGATTCTGCGGCAATTTGCGTGATAAGCTGCACAGCGCGCTCTTTTTCGGTGTCAGAAACAGAATAGTCGATGTCATTAGAAGTGTATATATAGATTTCTATTTCTCGCCTTGTGGCATCATTAGGACCGGGCTTTATAAGTTCCAGAAGTTCTTTGACTTTCGGATTTTCCATATCGCGCTCGTGGATAGTCAACCACATACCGGAAGTTCCTCTCCAATATTCACTGCCGGCGAATGTTCCCAGATTTCTGTTTGAGAACGAAATACGCATCACTTCGGCGTCGGGGTTTTTCTCGGCGCTGTTGTTGTATCCGCGGATAAGGCGGAGGGTGTTTTCATAGTTGTTCTGAATCGAATATTCCCGCGAGGAATCTTTGATATTTACGCTGACGCTGCCGACGGATTCGGCGTTCGGGTCGTGATGTTCAAGAATATCCTGTTTAAGTGTCTGTTTAAATTCATCGAGCTTATCTGTCGGGATTTCAACCTTTGTGAATATATCAGATATTGTGGCTATCGCGTGTGAGAGTTTCCCGTCCAGAATATCTGCGGATTTTTTCGGGAAGAATGACAGCGACATAACATTATTTGAGAGTGAACTTGCTATTGCCATGGATTTTTCATAATCCGAATGATCGTTTATGTTGATATTGGTTCTGTATGAGCGGACTTTCTCGCTGCCGTCGGACGTTGTATATTTGACATAAAGCGATGACACATAACTATTGGCGTACTCAAGAAACTCTCTGTTCCGAATTACGTTCTTATTGTGGGATTCCGTAAACTCGGCGATATCTGCGGGGTCGGTTAATTCAATAGAGTAACGGATATTGTTTTCATCACTGAACTCCAACGATACGCTTTTAATGTCCTTTGGGATATTAATCATTCCGAAAGAGCCTGTTCCGCTGATGAGGAGCATAAGTCCCACACCGCAAGCAGCCGTTACCGCCCAGCGAATCGCGGACTTCGGAAGTTCCCTAGCATGAGGTCTGCGGATAACCTCGAAAATCACCACAACCACCGCCGATACTCCCAATCCGATGGGGAGTATAAGTCCGCGATTGGAATTGCGAAGCGCGCTCGCGATAATAAAGAATCCGCCGAGGGACATCATTATTGTGATTATGTGGAAATATACGGGTTTTACGAACATTCTTCCGACATTCTCCTGCTTGCGTGATTTCCCCACAAAATACGCGAGAGCGATAATTGCCAATGCCGCGATAATCAGAACCACAATACTTATTGGAGAATTCACCGCGAAATCCAACTCGGAAAGGTCCTTAAGCAAATTTTTATTGTGTTCGTCAATCATCATTCCGGCTGCGGTGGGAGCGGGACTGAAGAACAATCCAAACGGCATACAGAGCTGTTGGACTTTAGTCACGAGCGTATCATCAGTTCCGACGGCTTCAAGAGTGACAAATTTAGTCAAGGATATTCCCAAAACGGGAATCGCGGCAAACGAAATTACCGAGAAAATAATCATTGAGGACATTCTGCCACAGCACATCGCCGCGAGAGTGGTAAGAAGATAGATGAACAGATACGCGAAGAAAAGCGTCAGCGTCATTCCCAGAAAGAACGGCATTATGTCAACGTATTTATCCTCTATGGTGAATATATCCAGTTTGTTTTGCGCTATTGATGTGAAAATTACCCCGATAAGCGCACAAGGAACGAATGTTCCGAGGCAGGGAATCAATCCGCCGAGGAAATCTCCCACGAAACGCTGACTATATGTTACCGGCAGCACACCGAGCGTATCTACGGATTCTTTTTTAATGAAGTAGCCGTAGGAGCTTGCCGCGCAGACCATCGTAAACGCGAGTCCGATAATCCCCGCAAACGCGCCTATCAGTGTGATGTATACCATAACGGTATAATTAATTGCACCTGTTGTTTCGGCGACATTGATATTATACAAGCGGTTGACGCGGATAAGCATTGCCAGACCTGAAAGCGGCAGAACCACCATATTCAAAATAATCCCCACGACTAAAAAGCCCTTCATACGTCCGAGACGATACCGCAGGTACGCGCCAAAATAGCTTTTTTTACATGAGCTTGCTTCGGTCATAGTTCAGCGCCTCCATTTCGTAGACGAATATCTCCTCCAACGACAGCGGAATAAGGTCGCAAAACGCGGGATTCCTTGATTTGACAGCCGCCAGACTCTCATCCGCGTTGCCTTTTACGATTATGTTCGTAATTCCGTTTACCTGCTCGATAAGTAGAATGTCCAACTCGGGGAAATCCTCCTTGACGGGCGGATTTTCCATGTTATCGAAATTACACTGGAGCTTGTGAATATCGCCTTTAAGCTCGGATAACTCACGTGTGAAAACGATTTTTCCATCGTGAAGAAGTCCCACCGTATCGCAGAACTGCTCGATTTCATTCAAATTATGAGAGGACACGACAACCGTCATATCATTATCGCACATCGCGTCGATTATCATCTTCTTTACGGCAATTCTCATTGAGGGGTCAAGTCCGTCAAACGCCTCATCGAGAAGCAGATAATCGGGCGAGGACGCGATTCCGCATACGACTGCCGCCTGACGCTTCATTCCTTTTGAAAATCCCGACAGCTTTTTATTCATCGGAAGTCCGACAATATTGTGAAGCCGCTCGAATGTTTCGTCCGAAAAACGCGGATAAAACGTCTTATAGAACTGCCTCATTTGTTTGATTGTCATATTGTTGAACTGCGCGGTTTCATCACTGATAAGCAGCATTCTCTGCTTTATGGCAACATTGTCATAGACGGGCTGTCCCTCTATGGTTATAGAGCCGCTGTCCTGACGGTAAACGCCCGCCAGCAACCGCAGCAGTGTGGATTTTCCCGCGCCGTTTGTACCTAGCAATCCGTATGCCGAGCCTTTGCGAATCTCCAGCGAGAAATTGTCAAGCGCGGTAAAATCATCGTATTTCTTGGTTACGTTTTCAAATTTAATCATGACCTTGTTCTTCCTTTCACTGAATTGACCCGTTCTGCTCGGCGATGAGGTTAAGAAGTGCCTTGAGAGCCGCTTGTTTCTTATCGTTGGGAACATGGAAAAACTCGTTAAGGAAGTCTTCCGTTTCCGCGTCATACGTGCGGATGGTAAAACATATACCATTTCCGGTATCTTCTCCATCGACGAAATAGGACATAAGCTCCTTGGCGTATTCGCTGTCGGAATCAGAACGGAATTCCGCTCTTGCGTTCGTAACTATTGGTAGAATTTCACCTTCAAAATTCGAATAATTGTAATCCACGATATAAACTTTAACATCGTTTACAGGTGTATCAGACTTATTGTTGAAGTTGTCGGGATTATTTAGGAACTCGATTGTGCGGGTATAGGATTCGTCAATAAACCATAAGGCGTTTGAGCCATCTCTCTCGTCCTCCGGCACTTCCGCGGTCAATACGCCTACATCGCGGTCACCTTTATTTCCTTCGCCGTTGATTATATCGTATTTAAGCCGCTCGGCAAGCTCCGGAATCCTGCTGTTCTTAATTTGTATAGGATTCTGAGTCGTGCCATCCTCGTTATGCGGTCTGAATGTCATCGTAATTCCGGTGAAATCATCGCGGTTCAGAACGCCTAACCTTCCAATTTCGTATACCGGCTGTTTTTTGATTTCATTCACAACTTCATCAAGCAGGTCATGATTATTGACCCGGTAATATCTTGAAACGGTATTGCCGTTTTTAAGCTCGTAGGTAAAGTTTATCCCGTTTTCTTGGGGACTTGCATCGCCGGTGGAAATATCGTCGGGATTATCAATTAACTTTCTATTCTCAGCGAGAATAGCGGGGATTGTGTCTTCCGCGCGGTATTTGACCGTTTCCGAGACATTGGAAATTCCAAACTCGCGGCTTTCTATGGTGATTTCCACAATGTCGTTCTGATTCGGAAGACGAAAACCTATACCAAAGCCGTAGGTGTTCATCGCGGCAATCAGAAATCCGAATCCCACAACCGCCACGCAAGCGTAACGAACCAACGACTTCCATATCTTTTTGAAATTACGGTACTGCACAAATTCAAGAATCAGGTAGAACACCAGCGTGATCACCGCTCCTATAAGGATTTTAGTCATATCCAGCCCCAAAATCCTATTTGCGGAGAAATACACTCCGATAACAGCCAACACCAGCAAAAGCGTCAGTATATGGTACATTGCGCTTACTGCAAAACCGTTCCCGATGCGCTCGGTTTTGCGTTTCTTGCCGATGAGGTATGCGGCGGCAATCATCACTGAAATGAGGAGAAGTGATACAATTACCATAATGGCATTAGGAAATATCAAATATGCGCTTTCCCCGCCCAAATAGTAATTCGAGCCTCCCATACCTAATGTCAGATAGATGAATGTTCCAACCGGTGGAAAGCAAGATAAAATCATGTTTATTTGCCGCTCGGGGATAATTCCTTTTGCAAAGTCCAGCGTGAATGTTCCGTACAATCCGATAACTGCGGGGATTATCGGAAGCGCGATTACCGAATAGAGTGCCGAACTGCCCGCCTTCCCGCAGCAGGACGTAACAAGCGTTGTAATGGAATACGCGGCGACAATTATTATCAGCATAATGAGATACATCTTCACGCCGAACAGCAGAATATTCTTATCGGCGCAGTCTATATTCGCCGCTAAATCGCGGACAGGCTCTACGCTGTCGATAACGGGCTGCGTCAATGTCAGGAAAATCCCTCCGACTGCCGCCGTTACGGAAAACGGAACGACTATCGCCGCGAGTCCGCTAAGAAAATCGCCCCAGAAACGCTGTCCGTATGTAATCGGAAGACAGCCCAGCGTATCCATAGAGTTGCGTGAACGGTAATACTTAAAGTTAACAATCGGCGCGATAATCGCGATTATTACCATTCCCACAAGACCCGCGAACAACGTTATACATGAATCAGCGTAACCATATACTCCCGAATCGTATTCCCGCTCGATTTGCTTTGCCATCGTATAGACAATCAAGCTGCTCAGCACACAGGTGATAAGTCCTGAAACTGCCGACGCGATACAGATTCCGAGTGTTCCGCGCAGCTTGTAAAAGAAATACTCGCGGAAATAGCTTCGTTTAATCGCGGACTTTTCGGATTCCATAAAAATACCCCCTAGTTTTGATTTATGATTTCAATAAGCTCCTCTTTGGACAGACCCATTTTCAGCGCTCTTTGAACCGCCGCTGAGAATTCCTCGGAGGATTCCGCGCGAATTTTTTCTATGTAGTCCTGCCTGAGCGACACATAACTGCCTTTCGCGGGGATAGAATATATCAACCCTTTCGCCTCTAAGCCCGCGTAGGTTTTCTGTACGGTATTGGGGTTTATCGAAAGCATCCGCGCCACCTCGCGGACAACGGGGAGCTTTTCGCCCTCAGACATTTCGCCGGTTAATATCAGCTCGGTAATACGGCGCGCGAGCTGTTCGTGAATCGGAGCGCCACCTTCCAATCTCATTGTAAACATATTTCCTCTTTCCAATTTTCGTTCGCCGCTCTTCACATACTGTATTACTTGAATCGTTACATTTGTATTATATCATACAGTTTATGATTTGTCAAGGGGTAAACGAAAATTTTTTATAAATTTTTTTGCGCTCCGATAGGGGCGCAAAATAAGCCATATTTTCGGGAGTTACACTTGGGGGTAAAACTCCTCAAACACCTTTTTTGCAATATCGCAGGATTCCTTCGCGTCCTTGGCGTAGTAATCTGCGCCGATTTGCGCCGCGTATTCGGGGGTAAGAACCGCGCCGCCCACCATTATTTTACAATCCACCTTGTTTTCACGCAGAAGTTTTATCGTCTTTTCCATAGAACCGAGCGTCGTGGTCATCAGCGCGGAAAGCCCGATTAAATGAACGTCGTTCTTAATCGCGCAATCCACTACCGTTTGATAATCCACATCTTTGCCGAGGTCGATTACGTCATATCCGTAATTCTCCAGCAAGACCTTTACAATGTTCTTACCGATGTCATGAATATCTCCCTTGACTGTCGCGACAATGATTTTGCCTTTGGAAACGGATTTCGCGCCGCTTTTCGCGAAGTGGTTCTTGATTACCTCAAAGCAGCTCTGCGCCACACCCGCCGAGAGAATCAACTGCGGTAGGAAAATCTTGCCGGACTCGAAATCCGCGCCCGTTTTGTCTAATGCGGGAATCAGGATTCCATTGATAATTTCCATCGGGTCGGTGGATTCCAACAGCTTTTCGGTGATTTTCGCGCCCTCGGACTTCAATCCGTTCGCCAGTGCGTAATCGAGAGTAATTTCCGTATTCGCGGGAGCGGGATTCGCAACGGATTCCGTATTTCCGTAACAACGGACGTACTCCATCGAATTTTCATCATTGCAGGCGAGTACATTATACGCGCGGACAGCCGCCGTCATTTCGGGAATATTCGGGTTGATTATCGGCAGATCAAGCCC
>CAYZQU010000005.1:0-18810 GCA_964480645.1 uncultured Ruminococcus sp.
GCCGGCGAAAATCGATTTGACGCCAAACGATAATCCGGCGGTTTTGGTAGCGGCAATGCGCTCCAAAAATCCACAGATAAGCGTGATATTAAACGGTAAGGTCGTTGAGAGTATGGAAAATAAAAAGGAGAATACCCAATGATTTGGATTTGCTACATTGTAATGATCGTTGTGCCGTATCTGATGGCGGGCATAAACTTCTCGATTATTGTGTGCAAGCTGAAAACGGGCAAGGATATTCGCACAATGGGAAGCGGAAACGCGGGACTTACAAACACTTTACGCGTGTTGGGGAAAGCTCCCGCCGGAATCGTGCTGTTGGGGGACGTTTCCAAGTCGGCACTGGCAATACTGATTGTGCGGCTGGTATTTCTGTTTGTCGGCGGAGTGAACACTACTAATCCTGCCACACAAATGACATGGGTGGAATATTTCGCGGTGTTTATGGCGATTGTGGGACACTGTTTCCCGATTTATTACGGATTCAAGGGCGGAAAGGGCGTTCTGGCGGCGATTTCGGCTATTTTCGTGCTTGACTGGAGAATCGCGTGTATTCTGTTGGGGATTTTCATTATTCTTGTGGCGGCGACTAGGTATGTTTCACTGGGGAGTTGTGTGGCTTCAGGAATGTTTTGCGTGGTATCGCCGCTGTTCGGATATTTTATAGACCATAATCCCGCGTTTATTGTGAACGCTCTGATTGGAGCGTTCTGCGGAGGACTGATTATATTCCGACATCGCGGGAATATCAAGCGGCTTGTAACTCATACGGAGAAAAAACTCGGCGAAAAAAGCAGTTAACAATTTCAATTGATAATGTATAATGGACAATTGACAATTAATGTGCGCCTTCGGCGCGTTATTTAAGATTGTCCGCGAAGCGGACACCATAATTGTCCATTTTCAATTGTCCATTGTCAATTATAATTGGGG
Organism: uncultured Ruminococcus sp.; assembly: GCA_964480645.1. GTDB lineage: Bacteria > Bacillota > Clostridia > Oscillospirales > Ruminococcaceae > CAG-115. The sequence goes on from CAYZQU010000005.1 coordinate 934, forward strand.
GGATTTATATGGCTAAAATCACGATTCTGGGCTGTGGCTACGGGACAGCACTGGGTGTGCTTTATACGAAATACGGTCACGATGTGACTACATGGACGAAATTCGAGAACGAGGCAGAGGAGCTTCGCACATCGCGCGAACACAAGCGTCTTCTGCCCGGGGTAAAGCTCCCTGATAACCTCAAGGTTACGACCGACCCGAAATGCGTTTCGGGAGCGGATATTGTGGTGGTATGTATTCCATCGGCGTTTTACCGCGAGGCGGTCTGCGCGGTAAAATCATACGTATCCCCGAACACTATTATGGTGAATGCGTCGAAAGGCTTTGAGGAGTCCACGGGGAAGCGGCTCTCGGAGGTGATTCGCGATGAATTGCCGAACAATCCCGTGGCAGTTATCACGGGTCCGTGTCACGCGGAGGAGATTGCGCGGTTCGTGCCGACTACCGAGGTGTGCGCGGCATACGATACGGAATCCGCGAAATATCTGCAAAATACGCTCTCCAACGAATGCTACCGAATCTACATCAACGATGATGTAATCGGCTGTGAATTGGGCGGAGTGCTGAAAAATCCGATTGCCCTCGGCTGTGGAATCGCGCGTGGAATGGGACTAGGCGACAATGCTCTCGCGGCGCTGATGACGCGCGGAATGACCGAGATTACGCGTCTTGGGGTGGCAATGGGCGCGAACTGGAAAACATTTACGGGAATGGCGGGAATAGGCGATTTGATCGTTACCTGTACTTCCCAGCATTCCAGAAATTACCGCGCGGGAATGCTTATCGGCAAGGGAACTCCCGCCGCCGAAGCCGTCGCGCAAATCGGTACGGTGGAGGGTTATCTCAACAGCAAGACGGCGTTCAGAATCGCGCGTAAGCTTCAAATTGACACACCGATAATCGAACAGATCGTAAATATCTGCTATAACGGGGCAGACCCGAAAGAGAGCATATCCGCTCTTATGAGCCGCGCTGTCAAACATGAGCGCGAGCAGTTCTGGACGGACTGATAAGGAGAGATTATGGCTGAAAAAATACCCGCGACAATCGACGAACAAATTGCCATACTGAAAGAACGCGGCTGCGAATTTGAGGATGAGGACGCGGCACGTGAAACTCTTAAATACATCAATTATTTCCGTCTGTCAAACTACTTTGAACCGTTCTCTGTAAGCAAACACAAATACGAGGAGGGCACGACGTTCGGGAAAATTATGCGTGTGTATGATATGGACAAGAAACTGCGCAGTGTGCTTCTGGCGGCTTTGGAGGATGTTGAAATCGCGCTGAGGGCTTCCGTATCGAATTTTCACGCACTGAAATACGGCGCGCAGGGCTATCTGAACGGCGCGTCTTTTGGTCACAGTCACAATCACAAGCAATTTCTGCACCACCTTGAACACCTTATCGAAGCCAATGCCGACCGCGAATTTGTCAGGCACTACAACAACAAGCACGGTGGACGTTTTCCGCTGTGGGTAATGATGGAGCTGTTCAGTTTTGGCACGCTTACATTCTTCTTCAAGGATATGCATATAGCGGATAAAAAGGAGCTTGCCTCGCGGTATTACGGCTGCTCGGCAGCGTGTCTGGACAGTTGGGTGTTCTGCCTGTCCGAACTGAGAAACTATTGTGCGCACTACAATCGCCTTTACGGGAATCGCTTCACGGTAATCCCGAAAAAGCCCGCAGATTATGATACGGAGCTGTCGGACGATGTATGGAGTTACATAATCGTATTGAAGCAATTGTATCACAATAAGGATAACTGGAATGAACGCGTTGCGAAACCCGTCACCAGAATGATAAGGAAAAACGCTGATATAATCCGATTATCAGATTTGGGATTTCCGGAGAATTGGGAGAATTTGATGAGATTTTCGGAGGATTAACAGGAGCTGAAAATGTCCGGATTCAAAAAGTTTATTGATACAAACGGCAAGAGCTTTGAAGAAATAAAAAAGCTGATAAATGATATGGTTTCGGGCGTCGTGGACGATATTGTCGACGATTTAACGGAGTTTGCGCCAAAAGAGGTTCGCAAGGATATTAAGCAAAGAATCCACAACTCGCGCCAACCTGCCGAATCTAAAGAATACAAGCCCGAAAAAATTCCTCCGCGCCTTGAGGAGCTTGCCAATCCCCCGCCGCCGCAGTCGAAATACCCGTTTCGACCGTTCGAGCCGAATTCTGTCTGGTATCCGCACGAGGCTGTTCCCGAGAATATGACCCCGCAAGAGGAATTTATGCTGGACAAAATCTACGAGATGCGCGGAAAGGAAATAATCTCAAAAAACTCATATATTCTGATACGATGCGCGTTGGACAATCTGATTGTCCAAGGTGATTTTATGTTCGATGTTGAGGACGATTTTGAGCGTCGCGCGTTCTGCTGTCTGGATACGCCGCTTTACGGCGCGATGTCGAATTCACAGCTTCGCACATATTTCACGTGGCGCACCGATATCCGAAACGGAAAATTCACCGAAATTGACAAGCCGTATATCATTCTCTACTGCTATGAACTAATGAACAAAATCGGCGGGATAAGCTCCGAAGAAGCGTTTGACAAGCTGTGCGCGATATGGGAAAATTATGGCGAATCCGTGCCGCTGCTTAGTGTCAAACTTCCGCGCTGGATCAAGGATTTTTACGCTTTCAACAACATCACGAGAGAACTGCCGGAATTCCCGGAAAACGAAAAGCGCCGTGCGTTTACCCTCGACAATGACGATTTTTCGGGAAAATTTGAGCTTCTTGCGGACAATTCCACATACCCTGTTCGTGAGAGTGTATTTATGACGGAGGAAATTCTCCCGCTGATGGACGGTGTATGTGAATACGTTCTCCGTGCGCTTTCGGAGTATTTTAAGCCGCGCGGTCTGAATCTCACGGAGATTCTGTGCGGCTCGATGCGAACAGTGCATTCATGGTCGCCTTTTCAGGACGCGATGGTTGATATTGACAGGCAGGACGGCTTTCGCGAGGTGTACACGGGCGCGAAAGAGCGTTACCGCAAAAAGCGCGGCGCTCCCACGCTGGAGCGATTTGAATTCTCACCGGCGCGCGGATTTATCGGGTACATTCTGAAATCCATAGAGTCCGAGCTTCGCGCCCGCACGGGCAAAGCGCGAAAGCTGACCGCGAAAACAACTATGTTACAATACGACATCTGCAATAAAACCAAACTCACGGCGGCGGTCGAGAACGAGGAATTCAAAACCGTGATTCCGAAAGCGGTGGATGAATTTTGCAACAAAATGGGAATCTTTCCGAAAAAGAAAGCCGCTAAAACAGACGATTCCGAGCGTTCGGAATATGTACGCAAAAAGGTGGAAATAGACGTTTCAAAACTCGAAAAGATTCGCGAGGAATCGGACGAGCTGGCGAAAAAGCTGGTGATACCCGAGGAAATTCCCGAAATTGATGAGGATAAAATCACCGAAATTTCGAGTAAAATCTCCGAGGACTATTTCGCCGAACAAACGGAAAAGTTTACCGATTTGATTTTTGATTCCGAGGATAAATGGCAGATTCTAGCATGGTGTCTGACGGCAACTCAAATCGCGGTGTTGGACGCTCTGATACACGGCAAAGGCGCGGAATTCTGCCGCGAGCGCGGTCTGTTGCCCGAAACGGTGTACGAGCAAATCAACACCACAGCTCTGGAAAACATCGGAGATATAATAATAGAAAACGGCGAAATTTTGGAGGATTATCAAACAGAGGTAGGTCGTATAGTTAAAGAACATCTATAAATTCCGCGTATTGATTTTTTCGCGGAATTTTTTTGGTGAGGTTTTCTATATTTCATCAGTCTAATAAGTGAAAAGAGGTGAAATTGATGGTCAACGGTGAAAGTAGCTACCACCGTTCGCCCTCTGATGGCGACGTCCATGCCGTCTCTCGGGGCGAACGCGCATACGTCCTGTATGCGCGTTATCTGAAGGGTGATGATACCGGTATTGAGGAAATAATCCGCGATTTCAAAGACGGGCTTATTCTGTATCTGAACAGCTTTACGCGGGATTTGCGCGCCGCCGAGGAGCTTTGTGAGGATACCTTTGTGAAGCTGGCAGTCAAAAAGCCGCGATTTTCGGGTAAGTCCACATTTAAGACGTTTCTGTACGCAATCGGTCGGAATGTCGCGTTGGATTACCTGAAGAAGCAAAAAAATCATATACCGTCGGAGGAGATCTCCGAGATTTCCGCGGACGTGGAATCTCTTGAAACGGTCTACATAAAAGAAGAGAGGAAACGGCAGGTTCACCGCGCGTTGGAACATCTCAAGCCCGAATACGCTCAGGTTCTGTGGCTGACGTATTTTGAGGAACTGTCCAATAAGGAAACCGCCGTGATTATGAAAAAGAGCGTCCACGCTGTGGAAACTTTGGTTTACAGAGCGCGGAACGCCCTTAAAGACGAACTGGAGAAAGAGGGGTTTATATATGAAAACTTATGAAGAAATGACGCACGATGTTTTACAGCGACGCGACAATGAGATCAATATTCGTAACAAACGGCGGAAAAACGCGCTGAAAATCGGGATTCCGAGTGTGATTACTGCGGCGGCAGTCACGGGAATCGTGGCGGCGAATGTACCGACAAGAGGAAAATATATACAGTTAGGCGTTGTCTGGGACGCTAATTCTCACAACTCCGCGGCGGAAATCACCTCCGAAATTGCACAATATCCCGCCGACAATATTCAATCGGCTACGCCCGACAATACAATCAGACCGACACATATCGTGTTCAACAACAGCGCGCCCGCAACAGCGGAACCGGATATATATCTGAACAATGAGGATTTCGAGGAATACACTCTCGATGAGATGAACAAGTTTTACGGCTTGAAAATTGACGCGTTTTCGGGTGAATATCCCGAGTGGACTATGTATCATGGCTCGTTGGGAATCTACGCTGTTAAGTATCAAAGTACGGAAAGCTCATCAGGCGCACGTGAAGTGCCGTATTGGAAGCAGAACTGCATTTACTGGGATCTGGGTGGAAAGAATATTACGGTTGAGGTGAATAGAGGCAATCTTCCGGTTCACTGCGTGGTTTATGAGGGGTTCGATGACGATGTTTCGGTAATCAACAACACCGATATAACGCTTTATCACTCCACCGGTAAATATCCCAACGGAGAGCCGATTGACACGTATTACGCGCGGTTTATGTTCAATAACTGCGGATTTGAAATCACCGCAAACGGAACAGAAAGCGGCGGCATTACCGAGGACGAGTTTATCAAAATCGTGGAGCTGTACACCACTCCGCACAAAATGGAGTTGAAACCCGGTGAGATTCCCGACAACACCTCCAAAAACGAGGAAATTGTTATCAACGATTCCCTTCCCGACGGAAATGCGTACGATTTCTCGCCTTCTCCCGATGATTTTAACGAGTTCTCTTCCGTTGAGGCTATGAATAACTACTACGGCTTTAATATTGACGCGTTTTCAAACGAACATCTGCATTGGTCTTTTGAACACGCGGCTCTCGGAACTTATGTAGACGAGGGGAACGACGGCGTTACCGCGTGGTGCAGACCATACTGGAAAGAGAATAATGTCTGGTGGAGACTGGACGAAAAAATGGTAGGTGTTACCGTGAATGACAGCGAGCTTCCGCACCACTGCGGGGAGCTTGGAAGCAGCGGTGAAAAGCTCTCGACAATCAACAATGTTTACGTGGGGCTTTACCGCGATAACGGAATATATTTCGCGAGATTCATACTCAATTCCAACGGGAAAAAATGCGGATTTGAGATTTCCGCAAGAGGCGTTTCCGAGGAGGAATTTATCGAAATCGTCAGATTGTACACAGATACCGAGAAAATGTCTGTTATCCGTGAAAATCAAGGCGAGCCGATTCCCCTTTAATGTGGAGGACCTTATTCCGATGATAAATCGGAATAAGGTCCTTTGTGTATATTATTAGTCTTCCTCGTCTTCTTCGGCTTCCTCCGCCATTTCACGGTATTTTTGGGCTTCCTCGTATTCGCCGTCCCTTTCGAGGAGCGCGGCGAGGTTGTTCATACCATCAATGTCTCCGCCATCCGCCGCCATACGATAGCACTTTTTCGCGGCTTCAAATTCGCCCTCTTCCTCAAAAATCGTACCGATACTGTTCCGGGCACTCATATCACCGTTATCCGCAGCTATGGAATAATACGTAAGAGCCTCGCGCTTTCGCCCGGCGCAATCATACATATATCCGAGATTGAACACGGCGTCCATATTGCCATTGTCCGCCGCCATTTTGTAGTACTTTTCGGCTTCGTCCAACTCGTCGTTGTCCTCATACAATACAGCGAGACCAAACATCGCGTCCGAATCTCCCTCATCTATCGCCATTTTGTAATACTTTTCGGCTTCGTCAAACTCACAATGTCTCTTATACAATACGGCCAGGTTGTACATCGCGTCCGAATTGCCGTTATCTATCGCCATTTTGTAGAACCTTTCGGCTTCGTCCCAATTCCCGTTTTTATTAAGCAGACTTGCCAGATTAACCGTCGCGTCCGAATCGCCAAGCTCAGCCGCCATTCGGTAATACTTTTCGGCTTCATCGAGGTCTCCCTTGCGCTTAAGCAGATTGCCGAGATAGAACATCGCGTCCGAATCGTTGCTTTTCTCGATTACCGCCCTGTATAATTCCTCCGCCTCGTCGAACTCTTTCCTTTTTCGAAGCATATCCGCGAGATTGTACATCGCGTTGACTTCGCCCTCATCTGCTCCCTTGCGGAACAGCTCCTCCGCCTCGTCCAACCGTCCGTCATTCCGGCATAAAAGCCCCAGACTGTTTATGGAATCAATGTCGCCGTATTCGATTGCCATTCGTAAATATTCTTCGGCTTTCTCAAGGTCGCCCTTCTTTTGATACAGCTTTCCGAGGTTGAACATCGCCACTTTGTTGCCCTTTTCGGCGGCTTTAAGGTAGTATTTTTCCGATTCGTCAACCTCGCCGCGCCGCCCCAGCATTGCGCCCACGCCGTTTAATCCTATGGGAGAACCCCACTCGGCGGTTATCCGATAGTACTTCTCCGCTTCATCGCATCTGTCCATATCAGACAGCAGGTTCGCGAGATTGTCTATCGCTGCCGCATTCTTGTTGTTGAGTTCTATTGCTTTGCGGTAGCACATTTCCGCGAGGTCGGGATGCTTGTCCTCCAACTCCAGCCCGAGCCGCCGTATCAGCTCGTCCTCGCCGTTTTCCTCCAATAACTTGAAATACTTCTCCGCTTCATCGGTCTTTTCCTGAGAATACAGAATCTCGCAAAGCTCCGCCTGAGCCTTTAACATACCGCCATCCGCCGCGGTTTTAAGGTAACGGACACCCTCCTCAAAATCCTCCTCGGTGACGTAATAACACCTGAAAAACCTGCTCGCCCTATATGCCGCTTCGGGGTCTCCGCTTTTAGCCGCGCGGCGATAACTGCCTGTTGCCAAGGCTATAAGCAGCTTTCCGATTTCTTCTCTATCCAATTTATACAAAAGTTTTCCCAGATTTAATTGCGCGTCGGGATTACCGCTGTTCGCCACTAATCGGAAATACTTTCTCGCTTTTTCGTAGCTTCCGATTTCCGTAAGTAGGTTCACAAGCTTATCCACAGCGTCCGCATTGCCTTGCTCCGCCGCCATTCGGAAGTATTCCTCCGCTTCTTCACGCCTTTCCGTCACATCAAACAGTTGAGCGATAGCAAGCTGCGATTCGGCATTGCCGCTGTCCGCGTCATTAAGGAGATTCTTTATGAAATTCTCGGCGGTTTCGTATTCCTGCGCCCAATCATCATCGCATACCGCCATAACTTTCTCGACAAACTCGCCAAATTCCTCATCGGTTTCAAAAATTTTCCGCATATTTGCGTTGTCCGAACATCTCATTTAATTGCCCTCTTCATTATATTCTTCATACATTTTGCGGAATTTTTCCGATTCGTCAAGTTCGCCCTCGCGCTCGTATAATCTGCTGAGCTTAATCGCGGAGCTGATGTTTCCAAGCTTGAGAGCCTGTTGATAACATTGCTTGGCTTCATCAAATCTTTCGAGCATATTAAAATAGTCACCCAAGTCGCGAAAAGCTTGCGGATCGCCGTTGTTCGCTTTGTCAAGCGTATTCAAAACCTCTTTCCGCGCTTCTTCCGGTTTCATTCGCCATGTAGATGACAGTTCCCGCGCCACGGTATCAACAAACCGTTCCTTATCCGCGCCGGTAAGCTTGTCCTCGGAGAGGATTTCCTCATACATTTGGCGGTATTCATCGGTTGTAAGAATATCCGATAGATTTTTCACCGCGTCCTCGTTGCCGTTTTCAGCCGCCATATACAAATATTTTATCGCTTCCCTGCACTCGCCGTCCTGCATCAGCAGAACGCCGAGATTGTTCTGTGCCGCCGCGCTGCCGCCGTCCGCCGCCATACGAAAGCATTTCATCGCCGCTTCAAACTCTTCCGACTCGTAAAGCATTTGAGCGATATTAAACTGCGCGGAGGAATCGCCGTTTTCAGCCGCCATACAAAAATATTTTACCGACTGCTCGTTTTCGCCGTTTTTACGGAGCAGCTTTCCCAAGCGCGTTTGCGCTTCGGAAATGCCGTTATCCGCAGCAAGACGATAATACCTTATCGCTTCGGGAATTTTCCCGGCATTTTCGTACATATTTGCGAGATTGACTTGGGCAAGATTATGCCCCGCGTTTGCCGCCATCAGGAAATACTTTTCCGCTTGTGCCAATGCCGAACGTCTGCGCAGCATAATCGCGAGGGAATTTTGAGCGTCCGTGTCGCCGCTGTCGGCGGCTACGCGGAAATATTGCTCGGCGTGTTCGTCATCCCCGTCATCGCGGAGCTTGAACGCCGCCTTGCGGACTATTCCCGCGAATCCGCATTGCACCAGCCTTTGGCAATATTTCAGTGCTTCGTCGAAAATTCCGCGCTCACGGTAATATTTCTCAAAATAAATCTGTGTGTCAATGAAATTCGGGTCGCTGCAATCATATCGCATACTTAATCCTCATCATTCTTCATTATCGGCTTCCTCCGCCATTTCGCGGTACTTCTCCGCTTCCTCGTATTCGCCGTCTTCCTCGAGGAGCTTGGCGAGATTTCCCATCGCGTTGACATCGCCGCCGTCCGCCGCCATACGGTAGCATTTCATCGCGGCTTCGCGTTCGCCCTCATCCTCAAGGAGAGTGCCCAGATTGTTCTGAGCGCCCGCGATTCCCGCGTCAGCCGCCATACTGAGATACTCGACAGCCTCCCGCATACGTCCTTGCCGCCTACGTATATTTCCAAGGTTAAATTGAGCGTTGGGATGTCCTTGATTTGCCGCCTTAAGGTAGTACTTCGCCGATTCCTCCCCGTCAATTTTTTCAAGAAGTACTCCGGCATTGAATTGCGCAACGGCGTTCCCCAAATCGGATGCTTTCCGATAATTTTCGATAGCACCATTGATGTCGCCCAGACGTTCGCACGCTATTCCGAGATTGGACATCACCGCCGCGTCCATCTCCGCATAGCCGCTCGGCAGCACCATTTCATAACACTTTCTCGCCGCCTCGTTTTCTCCCAGTTCAAGCAGGATATTGCCAATCTCCGCCCGCGCGGTTATCGAGCCTTCCTCGGCGGATTTGCACATAAGTTCAAGCCCCTTGCGTTTAAGTTCATTGTCCTTGCGTTCTTCACCGCGATTGTACAGCAGTTCCCCAAGAGAACCCAAAGAGTCGTTGTTGCCTTTTTCAACCGCCATTCGATATAGCCGCTCCGCCTCGGCAAGCTCTCCGCGTTTCTCGTAAACCATCGCGAGATTGTGCATAGCGTGCATATTTCCTTGTTTTATCGACTCCTCATAAAGCCGTTCCGCTTCGTCAATTTTACCCTCGTTTTCAACCAAAACCCCAAGATTGCACTGTGCGCCGTCGTGACCGCTTTCAGCCGCCATACGGTAATACTTTTTCGCTTCCTCGGTACGCTCCGCTTTCGCGAGTAGCAGCCCAAGGTTGAACTGACCGGCTCTGTTTCCACCCTCGGCTGAGAGCCTGTAAAACTTCTCCGCTTCATCGAGATTTCCGTTCCGCTCAAGACGCAGACCCATCTCACACTGCGACAAAATATCGCCGTTGTCGGAGCCTTCGCGGTAATACTTGTCCGCTGCGGTTTGATCGCCTGTCTTTTCGGCTAACTTTCCAAGACGATAATACACGTCCTTGCTGCCTTGCTCTATCGCCGCCAGAAACAGCTCCTTGGCTTCGTCTGTGCGGTCTAGATTGGAGAGCATAATTCCGAAATTTATCCGCGCAACCCTCTGACCGCGTTCAATTGCCAAACGGTAGTATTTTTCCGCTTCGGCGTATTCTTCTCTGTCCTCAAACATCATGGCGAGTTCGCATGTTGCGGTTGCTTGACCGAGATCTGTGGCGCGGCGGAAAAGCTCCTCGGCTTCTTCAAGCTCTCCGCGTTCTTTGAGAATCTTTCCGAGATTGGACATGGAATCGGTCTGCCCTTGCTCACTTGCCAGACGATAATACTTTTCGGCTTCCTCCAAACGCCCCGTATCCTGATACACCAACGCGAGATTATTCATACAGTCGGGATTATTGCCTATTTCCACTCCCCTGAGGAGAAGATCCTCGGCTTCGTCATATCTCTTCTGCATCCAGCAGAGCCGCCCCAGGTTGTTCATAGCGCAGACTTCTCCGCCTTCAATAGCAATGCGGTAATATTTCTCGGCTTCTTCGTCGTCACCGAGGCGGCTCAGCGCACACCCGAGATTGTAAGAGGGTGTGAGGTGTCCGTGCTCCAAAGCCATTTTGTAGTACTTTATTTCTTCGTTCGTGTCACCCATCTTTCGGTATATATCTCCGAGATTCGTCATAGCGTAGGCATTGCCGTTCTCTGCCGCCTCACGGAACAGCTCCATAGCCTCCTCCATTCGACCTGAGTGTTTACAGATTATTCCGAGGTTGTTCTTTGAAAAGACAAAGCCCACAGCTATCGCTTGTCGATACAGCCGCTCCGCTTCTTCAAATTCTCCCTTGTCGTCCAGAAGATTCGCGAGATTATGGATAAAATTACCGGTTTTGCCGTCCTGAATTTCACGAAAGAGCTTTTCCGCTTCTTCTATATTTCCGCGTTTGTATTGCAGTAACAACGCGAGGTTGTTTTTCGCGTCGGCTTTTCCTTGCGCCGCTGATAAACGGTAGTATTTTTCCGCTTCGTCGACTTGTCCCTGATGATCGAGGATAAGCGCAAGCTCATATTGCTCGTTGGCATCGCCTTTGTCCGCGAGAATTCGGTGATAGCGGACGGCGTTATCCACATCGCCGATATGCGCGTATAACGAGGCAATCATATCCGCAACGCCAAAGTCGCCGGTTTCCAGACGGGGAGTCAACAATTCGGCTGCCATTCGGAAGTATTTTACGGATTCCTCATCATCGCCCAATGTCTCATATATTATGCCAAGCCGGCGCGCCGCGTCGGCATTATTCGGATAAGAATCGCTTTCCGCTATGGGGATAAGGGTTTCCGCCACCATGCGCAAATATTTTTCGCCATCGTCTTTCTGACCGTTATCTACGAGATATTCGCCCAGCTCCGTCATTGCGGGAATGTAACCGCCGTCCGCCGCAGCGCGCAGACACTCGATTCCGAGTTCTTCGTCAAATTTGGACTCCTCGTTTAAGTACATCTTTCCCAGATCAAACATCGCGAAAAGGTCGCCCTGTTCCGCCGCTTGACCGAGATATTTTTCGCCCTCGTCCCATTCCCCGTTATTGAGGTAATGAACGCCCAGCTCCGTCATCGCGGGAGCGTGACCGCCGTCCGCCGCCGCGCGGATATATTTCAATCCCGGCTCGGTTCTGCCCAATTGCGCAAGCAACCTCCCCAAATCGAGTGCCGCGTCGGGATTTCCGTTATCGGCCGCCGTTATCATATTGATAAAAGCGGACTTAATTTTATCGCGGTTTACCTGTTCCTCATCGGAAAGATTTTCGATATAATCATCAACAAGCTGCTCAAGTTCCCCATCGCCCGAGAGCGGTTGTTTGTTTGTCTTATTTATACAGCCCATCCGATATCCTCCGTATCAATTATCAGGCGAATATTTCTCAAGCGCCTTTTGAGCATTCGCGTTGCCTTGTTTTGCCGACAATTTGTAATATTCGAGAGCTTCGTCAAGTCTGCCTGTCATTCTCAAAAACGAGGCGAGATTGAAATTTTCATCGGAATAGCCTTTCTCCGACTCCGCCGCCATACGGAAATTCTTCTCCGCGTCCTCGTTTTCACCATTTTTGAAAAGCGTTATGGCAATTTCTGTCTGTGCATGGAGTTCTCCTCTGTCCGCCGAGAGACGATAGATTTTCTCCGCGTCCTCATCGTTTCCGGAGTTGGAAATCGTGACCGCGAGATTGTACAATCCCGTGGGAGTCTCGATGTCGGCGGCTTTTTCTATAAGCTCTACCGCCCGCGCGCTCTCGCCTTTTTTAAGCAGAAGTGTGATATATTTGTCCCTTGCACGGTCGTTGCCGTTTTCCGCGCCCATTTGCAGGAATTTCTCGGATTCCTCGATTTTTCCCGCTTTCTCAAGAAGTCCCGAAAGGTTGTATGCCGCCGCGCCATCGCCGCCTGCCGCCGCGAGGCGGTAATACTTTTCGGCAATGTCGAGATTACCCTTGTCTTGATTATGGACCGCGTAACTGCACTGCGCTTTTGCGTGACCCAAATCTGCCGCCTTTTTATACCACTCCTCGGATTTCTTATTTCTACCCGCGACGTCCAGCTTTAAGGCGTAATTGTACATTGCGTCCGTGTCGCCGTTATTGGCGGCTTCGAGGTATTTTTGCTCGGCTTCCTCGACCTTCTTGCGGTTATACACCAAATTCTCCAGCATTTCCTTGGCGTCTGCGTCGCGCTGTTTCGCGGCAAGTCCGAAATACTTTTCAGCCTCGTCAAACCGCTCCTGTTTACGGTACATATCCGCCAGGACGTATTGCGCGTATTTGTCGCCGCCGTCCGCTGCAAGGAGCAGGTACTTCTCCGCAAGAGCGCACTCATCCATATTGTTTAACAGTACTCCCAAATCGAAACTTGCGTCAAGATTGCCGTTATCCGCGTCCTCAATGAGTTTTTCAGCGTACTTTTCCGCGCTGTCGCGTTTCTTATAACGGTTGTTGCCAGACTCTATAACTGCGATTATGAATCTCTCCCAATCCTCTTCTGTTTTGAATAAATCTTTTTTCATTTTTATGCCCTCCAAATGCATTTGATATTTTCATTATAGCACACTATTCAGGAATTGTCAAGCATATTTGGGACTTTTGGCTTGACTTTTAAATAATAATATTGTATAATTTTAGTAAAGAGATTGACCGAAACAGGAAGAACCGATGTTATAGGAAGTACAGTATGAAGATTTATTGCCCAAAATGCGGTACTCGCTTGAAGTCTGAAATATGTAAAAAATGTGGTTCTGATAATTCACTTTACTATAGAACAGAGAAATTTTCAAAACCTTCACGGTGCGGATTAATAATTTATTTAATGATAGCGGTAGCATTCATCGGCGTTTTTTTGACATCATGTGTTTCTTGTATAGTATGTCCGGAAACTTGGAGCATTTCCGCAAAGGAAAACAGAGCAGCTATTTTGGAATACACTAAGAAAAACTATCCTGAAGCGAAAATTGTTAAAGAACACTATCCTTCCGCAGAATTTAACCCGACAAACAATCCCCATGATTGGATCCTTTTCGAGTTTGACGGCATAAATTTCACAATAAATGCAAGGGATGGACAAATTGATTATGATGGGTATTGGGACGCGAAAGTGATTGCTCAATTTAATAATATCATTCAAGACGGTTTCTTAAAACCACGGGGAATAGATGAAACTGTTCATTACAGGTTCAAGGATAATTATAAAGAAATTTATCCATATACCGGAAGTCTGGGCATTTATATACAAGTTAACGACCAAGGCTCAACCGCGCGGGAGGTGGGCTGGCTTTATGATTTTTATATGTTCTGGAAAAAGGAAGGTGCATTTTTAAAAGATTATAGAGTGGATATTGATATATATGAGGGATATGATAAAAAATCATATATTATTTATTACAATGATTCAGAATTTATCAACGAAAGCGACTTTTATTCTGCCTTTAAAGCAGGACATTAGAATTTGATATCTTTTCACTATAAAAGAAAGGACACCGTTATGAAAAAGATAATCTCCCGGTTATTAGGCATAGTGATATTGCCGCCGCAGATATAGGAAAATTGCATTTATACAATAAACCCTCCCCAACATAAATTGGGGAGGGTTTTATCATTTATAATCAACTCTTAAGTTCGCCCAGTTCAACGGTGATTTTCAGCTTGGTTTGATGTCCGAACGAATTCTCACGAACAACGGACAACTCAACAGAATCTCCCGGCTTTTTCTGAACCAGAACCTCGCTTGCTTCGTCTGTCAGAGTGGATTTTCCGTCAACCTCGACAATTGTATCGCCGACCTTGAGACCGCTGTTTGCTACGGGGAGCGTTTCATCAATCTCACCAACGCGCCAACCCGCGACTAATCCGCGATATTGCGCAATCTCCTCGGTGATGTTCTGATACCGGATACCAATCGCCGAGCGTCCCGAAACATAGCCCTTTGAAATCAGATCCTCGATAACGCCCTTTGCCTCATTGATCGTAATCGCAAAGCCGAGACTTTCCGCGTAATTATCCACACGCTTCTCATTTACAACGCCGACTACCTCTCCGTAAGCATTGAACAATGCTCCGCCGGAATTTCCGCGGTTAATCGCCGCGTCGGTCTGAATTGACGAAAGTCCGCGAACGCTGTCGGATACCTGACGGTTCAGCCCCGAAACAACACCCTTGGAAACGGAAGTCTCATATCCCAACGGATTTCCTATTATCACCACATCATCGCCGAGATGAAGTTTATCCGAATCGCCCAGCTTAGCCGCAGGAAGGTTCGTTCCGTTGATTTTCAACACCGCAAGATCGGTATCCCCGTCCGTACCACATAACGTCGCGTCATAAGTCTTAGATTCCATAGAATCGGTGGAATTCACCTTGACTGTGTATTTTTCGCAGTCCTCAACAACGTGATTGTTTGTCACGATATAGCCGTCTTTTGAGATGATGATTCCACTTGCCGTGCCTACCAAAGTTTCCTTATTGTAGTAATTACTGTAAACTTCGATGTACACAATACTGTTCTGAACCGCGCTTACCAAATCGCGTGTATATTTATATGTTCCGTCGGAGTTGAATTCCGCGTCGCCGCTTGCCACAGAAACGCCGTTCTGCAAATCGTTCAGCGTGGGGGTAAGACGCTCTTCGTTTGAGGTCGCGGAATTGAACATATTTCCCGGTTCACTGCCCGAGTCCACATACCCATTGTTAAGTGTTCTTCCCGCAAAATACGCGCCGCCAAATCCCGCGCCTCCGCCAACTACAACCACAGCCATAATCATCGCGGCAACCTTAAGCGTCGCTAAATTATTCTTGCGGGGCTTCTTTTCCGGCTCTGTGGGAGTTACCTCAATATTCAGATTGTTGTCATAGTTATTCATATTATCCATATATAACCATCCTTTCAAGAACAACATTTGTCTGCGGAATATCCGCTCTATGTCTTGATTATAATACCGAAATGTGACTTTTATGTGAAATCAGGTTGAACAAAAAATTAAAACTATTTGGAATTCGTAAGTGCTTTGTGAACAGCAAGTGCCACCGCGCATTCCAGACGTTTGCGCATAAGTTCACAGGACAGCTTGTGCGGTTTGCGACAGTCACCTTCGTATATGTAGGAATTTGCGTTACAACCGCCCGAACAGTAAAACTTTGCCCAGCAGTCCGCGCAGCCCTGCTTTGAATACAAATGCGTTTTGGCGAAATAGGTCTTGATTTCATCATCAAATGTTCCATCGTTAAGATTGCCCATTTTCCATTTGTCTATTCCCACAAACTGGTGACACGGGAAAATATTTCCGTGAGGGTCAACCGCAACATAGTCATTTCCGCAGCCACAGCCGCGCAGACGCTTTATCGCGCACGGTCCTTGATCTAAATCCACCATAAAGTGGAAAAAGTTGAACTTATTTTCAGTGCGGTTTGCCATTACCTCGCAGAGCCTGTCGTATTCGCTGTAAATTCTCGGCAAATCCGCTTCGGTTATCGCGAACGGCTCTTTTTCGTCCGTGACCACGGGTTCGGCGGAAAGCTGTTCAAACCCCAATTCTCGCATAAACAGCACATCATCGGTGAAATCGAGATTGTACTTTGTAAATGTAGCGCGGACGTAATAATCCGTCCTGCCCTCATTTGTTCTGCCTTTCACCAACTTCTGGAATTTCGGAACGATTACATCATACGCGCTTTTTCCGTTCAGCGTCTTGCGGATTCGGTCGGTTGTTTCGCGTCTGCCGTCCAGCGACAACACGCAATTAGACATCTCGCGGTTGATGAAGTCAATCTTCTCATCGTCCAGCAGAACACCGTTTGTGGTAATCGTAAAGCGGAAGTTCTTGCCGTACTGTTTTTCAATCGAACGCGCGTACCGAACGGTCTCTACTACGGTATCCCACGCCATAAGCGGCTCTCCGCCGAAGAAATCCAGTTCGATGTTCTCGCGATTCGCCGAACGCTCAATCAGAAAATCAATGGCTTTCCGTCCTATTTCGGGAGGCATTATGCATCTCTCCCCGCCAAAATCACCCGTTTGCGCGAAACAGTACTCGCAGCGCAGGTTGCAATCGTGCGCCACGTTCAGGCACATTGACTTTACAGGGCTTTTCACCATCGTATCGGAATACTTTTTGTAATCGTCCTCGGCGAACAGTGAACCCTCCTTATACAGAGCGTATAATTCATCGTAAGCTCCGTGAACGTCCTCCTCTGAGTACTTCGAGAGCTTTTCGGGAAGTTCCGCGGGCATTTCCTCACTCATCGGCGCGGAAATGAAATCCAACAAATCAAACGCGCAGTCGTCCAACACGTGAACGCCGTTGCTGTCGCTGTCCATAACAATGTTATATCCAAGCTGCTTAAACTTATGAACCATAAAAACCCCTTATCTAAAAAGCAAATCCCGCACCGGACAGATGAGCTGACGCTCATCTGTCCTAGCCTCGCCGCGAAGTCTCCGCTAGCACTCCGACTTCACGGCGGCTTGCGGAATTTGCACTTCACACTGACAGGTGGATTTGAATTATAATGAAACAACCAAAATAAAGGGCGGGAACTCCCGCCCGAGAATATCCGTTACTTAACGGACTCGCACTTCTGATTCGCGACCGTGCAGGAAGTCTTGCAAGCGGACTGGCAGGAGCTTGTGCACTTGCCGCAGCCGCCCTTCTCAGCGGAAGCCTTCAGATTTGCCTTGTTAACAGTAACAATGTGCTTCAATGGGGACACCTCGTTTCATTTTGTGATAGCGATTTTCGCTTACTTCCATTATAGCATAGTTTTCCGAATTTTTCAAGGGGATTTTAGGATTTTTTATCCTCGCCGCGAATTTTTTCATCGAACACGTTCCGCTCAACATATATCATCATTCGATTATATTCGACAATACTGAACACAAACCCGCAAACCACCGTAATAATTATAATCATAAGCTCTTCCCTAAGTAACCCCAACACTAACGACAATACAATGGCTATCATTCCAAGAGTCATATCAAACACGTGGTCATGTTTCCACTTTTTGGTAAAATATTCCTTACGTTCCTTAATTGAAAACGAACTCACCATAAGTACCTCCTTAAGATTCTGCTCTGCGGCGGATTCCACCTCGCTGCACTCCAACCGCTTTCCACTGAGAATTTCATTTATACTCACTGAATAAAAT